>NZ_JBEYUS010000002.1:0-204974 GCF_040643635.1 Saccharopolyspora sp. NPDC047091 | reverse complement strand
CGGGATTCTCGCGAGGACAGCGTTTTCTCCTGTGGCGGAGCCACCGGTGAAAACGATCCCGCAGCGAGAATCCCGCTGAGGTTCCGCCACCCGCCACCCGAGCAGCGGGTGAGGAGGAATCCTCAGCGTGGCGGAGCCGCGCAGGACGGGTTCAGGAGCTTCTGGATCTCCGGGGTGTCCAGGTTCTCCTTCGTCACCACCGAGGAGCCGGTGTTCGTCTCCGGGGTGCCGTGCTGCTCGCCG
This sequence comes from Saccharopolyspora sp. NPDC047091, assembly GCF_040643635.1. NCBI lineage: Bacteria > Bacillati > Actinomycetota > Actinomycetes > Pseudonocardiales > Pseudonocardiaceae > Saccharopolyspora > Saccharopolyspora sp. NPDC047091. The sequence continues at coordinate 204,731 of NZ_JBEYUS010000002.1, read as the reverse complement.
CGGATCTGCTCGACCGCCGAGTTCACCGACGCGAACCCCATCTTGAACGGGTTCTGCGCGATCAGGCCGGTGATCACGCCGTCCCGCAGCGACTCGATCTGGCCTTCCGAGGTGTCCCATCCGATGATCTTGATCTGGCCCTGCTTGCCCGCCTGCCGCACCGCCTCCGCGGCACCCAGCACGCTCGGCTCGTTGCCCGCGTAGATCCCGTTCAGGCCCGGGTTCGCCGTCAGGATGTCCTGGGTGACCTGCAACGCCGTGTTGTAGTCGCTGTTCGACGACTGCCGCGCCACCAGCCGCAGCCCCGGGTTCTTCGCCAGCCCGCGCTCGAAGCCCTCCGCGCGGGTCTCGTTCGTGCTGGTGCCGGGCAGGAACTCGATGAACGCCACCTCGCCGCGGCCGCCCAGCCGGTCCGCCAGCAGCTGGGTGCCCTGCTCGGCGGCCGCCACGTTGTCGGTGGCGAACACCGGCACCTCCGGCGGCTGCGGGCTGGTGCCCGAGTCCATGTTGACCACCATGGTGCCCTGCTCCCGCGCGGACTTCGTGACCTCCGCCAGCGCCTTCGCGTCGGTGGCCGCGAACACCAGGCCCTGCACGCCCTGCGCCAGCGAGTCCTGCAGCAGGCTCTGCTGCCCGCTCACGTCGTCCTCCGAGGTGACGCCGTCCCAGTGCACGTTGACGTTCGGGTGCTTGGTGGCCGCGCACTCGGCGCCGACCCGCACCTGCTCCCAGAAGTCGAAGCCGATCGCCTTCGGGATCACCGCCAACCGGATCGCGCCGCCCTGCTGCGCGCTCGTCCCCGTCGGCTTCCGGATCTCCAGGCCGCACGCGGAGGACAGCAGCAGCACCGCCAGGCACACCAGCGGAAGGACCTTCTTCATCGCAGCGAACTCCCTCGTCCCCGGATCACGCGTCGCCGGCGAGCTTGCGGCGCTGGTAGAAGTCCCACCACACCGCCAGCCAGATGATCACGCCGATGAGCACGTTCTGGTAGAAGGTGCCGATGTTGAGCTGCACCGCCCCGTTGCGGATCACCGCCACCAGGAACGCGCCGATCAGCGACCCGAGCACCGTGCCGCGCCCGCCGAACAGGCTCGCCCCGCCGATGACCACCGCCGCGATCACGTCCAGCTCCAGGCCCTCGCCGAAGTTCGGCTGCCCCGAGTTGATCCGCGAGGCCGCGATCATGCCGCCGAGCCCGGCCAGGCTGCCCGCCACCACGTACACCCACGTCGTGTGCTTGCGCACCGGCACGCCGGACAGCCGCGCGGCCTCCATGTTCGAGCCCATCACGTACGCGTAGCGGCCCAGCCGCGTCCGGGTCAGCACCAAGTGGCCCACCACCGCGACCAGCACGATCAGCAGCACCGGAACCGGGATCGGCCCCAGCACGCCCTGCCCGAGCAGCCGGAACGACTCCGGCGCGCCGAACACCGCCACCGCGCCCGTCGTGATCAGCACCAGCCCGCGCGCCACGCTCAGCATCCCCAGCGTCGCGATGAACGGCGGCAGCCCCACCGTCGACACCAGCAGCCCGTTGACCAGGCCCGCCGCCGCGCCCACCACGATGCCGCCGAGGATGCCCAGCAGCGGGTGGAACCCGAAGTCCGCCATCAGCATCACGCCCAGCACCCCGGACAGCGCCGCCACCGAGCCCACCGACAGGTCGATGCCGCCGGTGATGATCACCAGCGTGACGCCGACCGCCATCACCGCGTTCACCGAGGTCTGCGAGCCCAGGTTGAACAGGTTGTCCGCGGTCAGGAACGACGGCGCCACGATCGACAGCGCCACGAACACCACGATCAGCGCGCCCGCGGCCGCGACCTGCGACACCGCGCCCTGCATCCGGTCGGTCAACCCGCCCAGCAGCCCCGGCCGGTCCGCGGTCGCCCCCGTCGCGGTCGCCCCGCCGTCCTGCGGGGCCTCTTCGTCCTTGCCCGGCTGCTCGCTCACTGGCCCTCCTTCGCTCCGGTCGCGAGCGCGACGATCCGTTCCTCCGAGAAGTCCGCGCGCTCGACCTCACCGGCGATCCGGCCCTCGCGCAGCACGAGGATCCGATCGCACATGTTCAGCAGCTCGGGCAGGTAACTGGAGATCAGCACGATCGCCTTGCCCTGCGCGGCCAGCGAATCCAGCTGGCTGAACATCTCCGACTTCGCGCCCACGTCCATGCCGCGGCCCGGCTCGTCGAAGAACAGCACGTCCGCCTCGGTCTGCAGCCAGCGCGCCAGCACCACCTTCTGCTGGTTGCCGCCGGAGAGCGCCTGCACCGGCCTGCCCACCCACGGCACCCGGATGCGCAGCCGGTCCCGTTCCCGGTCGGCGATGCGCCGCTCCGCGCCCAGGTCGATCAGGCCGGAGGCCATCGGCAGCTTCGCCAGCGTGATGTTCTTGTCCACGCCCAGCTGCAGCGCCAGCCCGTCGGCCTTGCGGCTCTCGGTGAGGTAGCCGATGCCCGCGGCGATCGCGTCCGCCGGACCGCGGATCTTCAGCTTCGCCCCGTCCAGCGACACCTCGCCCGCGTCGGGCGGTTCGGCGCCGAACACCGCGCGGGCCAGTTCGGTGCGGCCCGCGCCGACCAGCCCGGCCATGCCGACGATCTCGCCGGCGCGCACCTCGAAGTTCGCGTCGCGCACCGCGTCGCCGCGGCTGAGCCCGCGCACCCGCAAGCGCACCTCGCCGGGAGTGCCGTAGGTGCGCGGGTACAGGTTCTGCACGTCGCGGCCCACCATCAGCGTCACCAGCCGCGACTCGTCCAGCTCGGCGACCGGCCGGGTCGCGACGACCGCGCCGTCGCGCAGCACCGTGACCCGGTCGCCGATCTCGAAGATCTCGTCCAGCCGGTGCGAGATGTAGAGGACGCCGATGCCCTGCGCGGTGAGCTCGCGGACGATGCCGAACAGCTCCGCGGTCTCCCGCTCGGTCAGGGTGGCGGTCGGCTCGTCGAGGATGAGCACCTTCGCGTCCACCGCGAGCGCCTTCGCCAGCTCCACCCGCTGCTGCTCGGCGGTGGACAACCGGCCGACGCGGCGGCCCGGATCGACGTCCAGGCCCACCCTGGCTAGCAGGTCCCGGGCCGCCCTGCGCTCCGCGGCTCGCGAGATGAGGCCGCCGCTGCCGGGTTCGTGCCCGATGAACAGGTTCTCCGCGACCGACAGGTCCGGGGCGAGGGCGAATTCCTGGTGCACCATCGAGATGCCCAGCCGCCGCGCCGATCCCGGTCCCTGGTAGCCGACCTGCCTGCCGTCCACCTCGATGCGACCGGCGCTCGGCGGCTCCACCTGCGCGACGAGCTTCATCAAGGTCGACTTGCCCGCGCCGTTCTCGCCCGCCAGCACGTGGACCTCACCGGCCAGCACTTCCAAGTCCACTTCGGACACCGCGACGACCCCGGGGAATCGTTTGCTCACCCCGGAAAGCCGAACCACCGCCCGTTCTTGCACCGATCCCGCATCATCCGAACCGGACTGCAAGGATTGCGACACGCCGCCTCCTCGATCACCATCGATCGCCCGCCGCAGCGGTGCGCCGGAGCATACTCACAACATCACGAACCCGAAAGGCTCGCAGCGAAGCCAAGTAACCGATTACCGATCGTTGCACGCGAACGGACGCGACGGCATCCGCGAACGACGCAACCACCCACTCCGTAAGCTCGGAGTGGGCACCGCAGCAATCCAAGAGGGGGACGAGACGTGCAGCCGCTGGCGGCCGGCGAACCGAACAGAGTCGGGAACTACCGACTGCTCGCCAAGATCGGCGGCGGCGCGATGGGATCCGTGTACCTGGCCCGGTCCCGCGGCGGTCGCGGCGTCGCGATCAAACTCGTGCGCTCCGAGCTCGCCGACGACGGCGAGTTCCGCGAGCGGTTCCGCCGCGAAGTCGAGATGGCCCGCTCCGTCGGCGGGTTCTGGACCGCGACCGTCATCGACGCCGACACCGAAGCCGACCAGCCCTGGTTGGCCACCGAGTACGTGCCCGGCCCCACCCTGCACCGCGCCGTCGCCGACCACGGACCGCTGCCGGAGCAGACCGTGCGCTCGCTGGCCGCCGGGCTCGCCGAGGCGCTCGGCGCCATCCACCGCGCCGGGCTCGTGCACCGCGACCTCAAACCGGGCAACGTGCTGCTCGGGCCGGACGGGCCGCGGGTCATCGACTTCGGCATCTCCCGGGCCATGAGCAGCAGCGCGCTCACCGCCACCGGCATCTTCCTCGGCACCCCCGGCTTCTTCTCCCCCGAGCAGACCGTCGGCACCGACGTCGGACCGCCCAGCGACGTGTTCTCCCTCGGCGCGGTGCTCATGTTCGCCGCCACCGGTGCCGGACCGTTCGGCAACGAGAACACCGCCGCCATGCTGTACCGGGTCGTGCACAACGAACCGGACCTCGACGCGCTGCCCGCCGGGCTGCGGACGCTCATCGGCGGCTGCCTCGCGAAGGACCCGGCGGCGCGGCCGACCCCCGCCCAGCTGCTCGACCAGGTCGGCGAGGCCTCCCCGCAGAGCGACAGCTGGCTGCCCGCCGAGATCACCGCCGTCATCACCGAGCACACCGCGCAGCTCAAGCGGGCCTCCGAAGCGGCACCGCCCGCCGACCCGCCGCGGCCCGCCCGCCAGCGCGGCGGCGGCGACTGGTCCGCTGCCCCCGCCGCACCGGTGAAGCCGATCATCCCGGCCCGGCCGAAACCGACCGCGCAGCAACCCGAAGCGGGACCGGGCACCGCCGCGCCCGCCCGCATCGCGCCGTCCCGGCCCGCGGTGCCGGTCGACCGGGTGCGCGCCGACGGGCCGGGACCGGTGTTCGTCACCGGCGGGCGGCTCGGTGCACTCGTGTCCGCCGCGCTCATGTTCGGGCTGATCTACGTGGTGCTGCGGATCGGCCAGACCGGCAGCGCCGAGGTGTGGGCGCTGACCAGCTTCGGGATGCTGCTGCTCACCATCAGCGGGGCGTTGTCGCTGGTCAAGGCACTGCTACCCGGGTTGCGGCTCAAGGTCAGCGGTGAGGGCCTGCGCGTCTCCCGCGCCGGGCTCCTCGCCCGCGAGATCCCGTGGAGCCACGTCAGCCGGGTCGCCGTCGTCGGTACCGGCAAGGGCCAGTCGGTGACCGTGTGGACCCGGCCCGGCAGCCCGGCCCCGGGCTGGCGGATCTGGAACCCGACCCGCCCGTACCACGGCGGCACGCGGGTCTACCCGATCGGCGCCACGGGCGGCCCGCTCACCCGCAGGCAGGAAGGCCGGCGCGTCCGCCAGGCCCTCCAGCAGTACGGCCGCGGCAGCTACGACGACCGCATGGTCTGACCGGCCCGTCCGTCCCGGACGGACCGGTCACCCCGCCGGTCAGGCGGGCAGCAGGCACACCGGCGACGGCGACGGCACCGGGTCGCCGACCGGCGTGAGGCCGCCGTCCGCGGCGACCGCGAAGGCCTGCACGGTGTCGCTGAGCTCCCCCGCCGCGTACAGCACGTCCCCGCGCGGGGACAGCGCGATGTGCCGCGGCCCGCGCACGCCCGCGGGCACCACGCCCAGCTGCGCGAACCCCTCGGCGGCGAACACGGCGATGCTGTCGTGCCCCCGGTTCGAGGCGAACACGAACCGCCCGTCCGGCGACACGACGACCTCCGCGGCCAGGCTCCGCCCGGTGAAGTCCGCGGGCAGCAGCGGCAGCACCCGGCCCGGCCGCACCTCGCCGCTCCCCGCGTCGAAGGCGAACTCGGTGATCGTCGAGGTCAGCTCCCCCACCAAGTAGCCGCGGTCCCCGTCCGGGTGGAACGCGAGGTGCCGCGGGCCCGTCCCCGGCGCCCACCCGACCTCGTGCTTGAGCGCCAGGTGCCCGGTGTCCCCGTCGAACGCGTACACGTAGACCGAGTCGGTGCCCAGGTCGGCGGCCAGCGCGAAGCGGCCGTCCGGGGACGGCACGATCTGGTGCGCGTGCGGGCCCTCCTGCCGGTCCTTGTCCGGGCCCTGCCCGGAGTGGTCCACCGCGTGGCACGCCTCCCGCAGCACGCCGCCCTCGCCGATGGGGTGCACGACGACGTTGCCGGACAGGTAGTTCGCGGTGAGCAGGAACCGGCCGCCGGGGTGCACGCTCAGGTGGCACGGCGCCGACCCGTGCGTCGGCTGCGAGTTGATCTCGGTCAGCCCGCCGTCCGCCCCCACCTGGAACGCCACCACCCGGCCGCGCGCCACCTCGTTCACCGCGAACAGCGTCCCGCCGTCCGGGGACAGCGCGAGGAACGACGGGTCGTAGGCGTCGGCGACGGTGTCGGTGCAGCGCAGCCGGCCCGCCTCGTCGGCGAACGCGAGGCGGATCCCGTTCGCTCCCGAATCGGAGCCGGTGTAGGCCCCCAGGTACACCCGGTACTGCGCGTCCACGGACATGAAGCGACCTCCACCCGACGTTGGGGACCTGCCTGCGCGCGTTCGACCCGGCTCCGGGACCGACCTCCCGGTGGCGCTCGCCGGGCACGCCGAGTCATCGGCGGTGCACGCGCCGTTCATCCGAACTTCGCCGACGGTAGCGCGCGCGGCGGCCCGCGGACAGCCCCGCGCGTCCCGAACTCGCAGAGACGGAACGTTGCGCGCGGAGATCGAATCACGCAACGATCCGCCGAAAGAAGCAACAGCTCCCGGCTGAAACGAAGGCGGAGGCCGCCTAGCCTGAGCAGCATGACCTCCGCTTCGACCGAGACTCCGCGCCCGGCCGCGACCACCCGCTCCGCCGAATACCTGCGGCTGGACGACACCTACAGCGCGCACAACTACCACCCGCTGCCGGTCGTGATCGCCGAAGCGGACGGGGCGTGGATGACCGATGTGGACGGTCGTCGCCACCTGGACTTCCTCGCCGGGTACTCGGCGCTGAACTTCGGGCACCGGCACCCGCGGCTGGTCGCCGCCGCCACCGAGCAGCTGGGTCGCGTCACGCTGACCAGCCGGGCGTTCCACCACGACCGGTTCGGACCGTTCTGCCGCGAGCTGGCCGAGCTCACCGGCACCGAGCAGGTGCTGCTGATGAACTCCGGCGCCGAAGCCGTCGAATCCGCCATCAAGCTCGCCCGGAAGTGGGCCTACCAGGTCAAGGGCGTGCCCGCGGACCGCGCGGAGATCGTCGTCGCCGGCGCCAACTTCCACGGCCGCACCACCACGATCGTGTCGTTCTCCACCGACGACACCGCGCGCGCCGGCTTCGGCCCGTTCACCCCCGGGTTCGCGATCACGCCCTACGGCGACGCGGAGGCGGTCGCGGCGGCGATCACCGACCGCACCGCGGCGGTGCTCGTCGAACCGGTGCAGGGCGAAGCCGGCGTCGTGGTGCCGCCGCCCGGCTACCTGCGCAGGCTGCGGGAGCTGTGCGACGAGCGCGGGGTGCTGCTCGTCGCCGACGAGATCCAGTCCGGGCTGGCCCGCACCGGCGAGCTGCTGGCCTGCGACCACGAGGGCGTGCGCGCCGACCTGTACACGCTCGGCAAGGCCCTCGGCGGCGGCATCCTGCCGGTCTCCGCGGTCGTCGGCAGCCGCGAGGTGCTGGGCGTGCTGCGGCCCGGCGAACACGGCTCCACGTTCGGCGGCAACCCGCTGGCCTGCGCCGTCGGCCTGGAAGTGGTGCGGATGCTGGCGACCGGCGAGTACCAGGCGCGATCCCGGGAGCTCGGCGCGCACCTGCACGCGCGGCTCGGCGAACTCGTCGGCCGCGGCGCCGCCGAAGTGCGCGGGCGCGGGCTGTGGGCCGGGGTGGAGATCTCCCCCGGCGGTCCCACCGGGCGCCAGGTCAGCGAGCGGCTCGCCGCGAACGGCGTGCTGTGCAAGGAGACCCAGGACACCACGCTGCGCATCGCACCCCCGCTCACCATCACCCGCGAGGAGCTCGACCAGGGCGTCGACGCGATCGTCGACGCACTCGCCCGGTGATCCGTCAGGACTTGACGGCGTCCCGGGACAGGGCGGTGAGGCGGGACAGGGCGCGGAGGTACTTCTTGCGGTAGCCGCCGCGCAGCATCTCCTCGGTGAACAGCTCCGAGAGCGGCTCCCCCGACACGCGCACCGGCACCGCCCGGTCGTAGAGCCGGTCCGCGAACGCCACCAGCCGCAGGCCCACGTTCTGGTTCGGCGCCGCGTGCAGGCCGCGCAGGTGCACCGCGCTGACGTCCGAGACGAGCCGCCCGTACTTCGACGGGTGCACCGAGGCGAGGTGCTCGCACAGCGCGTCGAAGTCGTCCAACGTCGCGCCGGGCATCGACTCGGCCTCCGCGGTGAGCTCGGCGTCGTCCACCGGCTCCGGCGGATCGGGCAGGCCGCGGTGCCGGTAGTCGGGGCCGTCCACCCGCAGCACCTCGAAGCGCGCCGACATCGCGTGGATCTCGCGCAGGAAGTCCACCGCGGCGAACCGGCCCTCGCCGAGCTTGCCGGGCAGCGTGTTCGAGGTCGCCGCGATGTGCACGCCCGCATCGGTGAGCTTCGCGATCAGCTGGGTGACCAGCATCGTGTCGCCCGGGTCGTCCAGCTCGAACTCGTCGATCGCCAGCAGCCGGTGCTCGGCGAGCCTGCGCACCGTCTCGTTGAACCCGAGCGCGCCGACGAGGTTGGTGACCTCGACGAACGTGCCGTACGACTTCGGCCCCGGAACGGCGTGCCACACCGAGGCCAGCAGGTGCGTCTTGCCGACGCCGAACCCGCCGTCCAGGTACAGGCCCGGCTTGCCCGCCGGGGCGCGGCCGCCCCCGAACAGCGAACGCCACCACGAGCCACCGCCCGCGGCCGCGGCCGACGCCCGCTCGGCGAACGCGCGGCAGGCCTCGACGGCCGCGGCCTGGCTCGGCTCGTCCGGGTTCGGCACGTAGGTCTCGAACCGGGCCTCGCCGAACCGCGGCGGCGGAGTCATCGCGTCGACCATGTCGGCCGGGCTGAGCTCGGGGCGGCGGTCGATGAGGCGCGCGGCGGTCATGCGCCGACTCTATAACCGCTGTTCCCGCCGTAGCCGGTGGCGGTCATCACCCGGGCGGCCCGGGAACGGCGGCCCTGCCCGCGGGCGGCGGGCGTGCCGTGCTGGGATGCACGGGTGCACAGGTTGTGGCCCTCAGACGGCGATCCTCCCGGTGCTGCGGCTCCGGTGGAGGTGACGCCGGAGATCGAAGCGTTCTACGACTTCCCCTCCGACCTCGCCCGACCCTGGCTGCGCACGAACTTCGTGTCCAGCCTCGACGGGGCGGTGAGCGTGCGCGGCAGCTCCCGCGGGCTGTCCTCCCCCGCCGACCAGCGGGCGCTGGCGCTGATCCGGGACCTGTCCGACGTGGTCCTCGTCGGCGCGGGCACCGCGCTCGTGGAGGGCTACCACGGGGTGCAGCGCCACGAGGTGGACGCGGACCGCCGCGCCCGGTTCGGGCTGTCCGAGGTGCCGCCGATCGCGGTGGTCACCGCCCGCTGCTCGCTGGAACCGGATTCGCCGCTGCTCACCGACACGGTGGTGCCGCCGATCGTGCTCACCTGCGAGTCGGCGCCGGAGGCGCGCCGGGTCGCGCTGGCCGACGCGGGCGCCGACGTCGTCGTCACCGGCGACCGCGCCGTGGACCTGCCCGGTGCGCTCACCGCGCTCGCCGCGCGCGGGTTGCTGCGGATCGGTTGCGAAGGCGGACCGCACCTGTTCGGCGACCTGCTCGCCGCGGACCTCGTCGACGAGCTGTGCCTGACCGTCTCCCCGCTGCTCGCGGGCGGCGGCGCCGGGCGCATCGCCGCCGGGCCGGACCTGCCCGACCCGCACCGGATGCGGCTGCTGTCCGTGCTGCGGGCGGAGGAATCGCTGCTGCTGCTGCGGTACGGGAGAATCCGGGCGTGACCGGGCGGGGCGACAGCGACGCGGACCTGATGGCCGCGGCCCAGCACGGCGACGGCGTGGCCTTCGACGAACTCGTCCGCAGGCACACCCGGTCGATGTACCGGGTCGCGTACCGGATCCTCAACGACCAGGCCGAAGCCGAGGACGCCGTGCAGGACGCGTGGGTCTCGGCGTGGCGCTCGCTGGCCCGGTTCCGCGGCGACTCCGCGCCCACCACCTGGCTGTACCGGGTGGTGACGAACGCGGCGCTCGGCCAGGTGCGGCGGCGCAAGAACACCGTGGCCCTGGACGTCGGCGACGACTCGATGGACCACCTCGTTTCCGACCACGACTCCGGCAACCCCGAAGGGCTCGCGGTGCGCGCCGAGGAAGCCGACCTGGTGCACCGCGCCATCGCCACCCTGGAACCGTCGCAACGGGTTCCCCTGGTGCTGCGCGAGTTCGAAGGGATGTCTTACGAAGAGATCGCAGAGGTGCTAGAGGTGAACGTCGCGGCGTTGCGATCGAGGCTGCACCGGGCGCGGCTGGCCCTGCTGTCGAGGTTGAAGGAGATGCACCGTGGGTGAAGCTCCCCTCGACCCCGACCACGCGCTGCCCTGCGGCCGCACCATCGGCGACCTCCTCGACCACCTCGCCGGGGAGGCACCGGACGGCGTCGCGGCGCACGTGCGGACCTGCCCGCACTGCCGGGCCGCGCTCACCGACCTGGCGCCCACCGGCTGGGAACCGGTGCGCCGCACCGCGGAGCTCGCCGTCGAACCCCCCGAAGGGCTGGTGTCCCGGGCGCTGCTCACGGTGCGCGGCGCCCGCGCCGCCGCCGGCGGCGAACCCGCCGAGGTCGCCCAGGAGCTCGGCACGCTGCGGGTCTCCGCGCAGGCGACGATGGTGCTGGCCCGCAGGCTCGGCGCGGAACTGCTCGCGGAGGTGCCGGGCACCCGGCTGCTGTCCTGCACCGGCGACGTGCGCGAGGTGCGGGTGGACGTGGAGATCGGCTACGGGCTGCCCGCCCCTGCGCTGACGGCCCGGTTGCAGCATGATCTGGGGCGTGCGCTGCGGGAGCACTTGGGCGCGGCGGCACCGTCGGTGTGGGTGCGGGTCGCCGATGTCGCGCCCCCGCAGAGCTCGTGATTAGCTCATTCATGTGACCTAGGTCGCAGTTGCGCGATGTTCCGGGATCACTCGCATCGGATCTTGCAGTCCCGGAGCTCGCAGGCGACTGCGACCGCCCAGGGCGACAACGAGATCTTCAGGGGAAGGAGCCCTTTCATGGCCCAGTCGAGTGGTACCTCCGCCCAGAGCACCGAGACCCAGAGCGGGTCCACGACCGGTGGCAAGGGCCTGAGCCCCAGCGGCAGCGCCACCCCGGCCCGCCTCGCCGACGACACCTCGCAGGGCAAGACGACGATCGCCGCCTCCGTGGTGCAGAAGATCGCCGGCATCGCCGCCCGCGAGATCTCGGGCGTGCACGCCATGGGCGGCGGCGTCTCCCGCGCCTTCGGCGCCATCCGCGAGCGCATCCCCGGCGGCAGCGGCACCACCACCACGCAGGGCGTGACCGTCGAGGTCGGCGAGAAGCAGGCCGCGATCGACCTGGACATCGTCGTCGAGTACGGCGCCTCCATCGTCGAGCTGGCCCGCGCCGTGCGCCGCAACGTGATCAACGGCGTCGAGCGGATGACCGGCCTCGAGGTCATCGAGGTCAACATCTCCGTCAACGACATCCACCTGCCCTCGGAGGACGACGAGGACGGCGGCAACGGTGGCAGCGCCCCCGCCTCCTCGCGCGTGGAGTGAGACGGCGCGCGGCTCCGGACGCCCCGGCCGGGGCCGCGCGCTTCCCATCCCGGCCCGCTCTCGAAGGACACCGACATGACCGAATCCGCGCCCGGTGACCACGGCCGGGACGATCCCGAAGTCGAGGAGCAGCTCGCCGACCGGGTCGCTCGGGCGGTGCTCGCGCACCCGTCCGTCGCCCGGTTGCACGGCGGCGCGTACGGCACCATCGCCGCGTACCTGCCCGGCAGGCAGGTCACCGGAGTCCGCGTCGGCGAACGCGGCGAACCCGTCGAAGTCGGCGTGGTGCTGCGCCTGACCGAGCCGCTGCCGGGGATCGTGGCCGCACTGCGCGAACGCGTGCTCGCCGTGACCGGACCGGCTCCGGTCGACATCACCGTCGTCGACGTGCTCACCTCGGACGAGGCCGATGCCCCCGGCCAGGACGAGGCGGCACCGCGATGACGGGCTCGCCGGACGACGACGCGCGGGTCCGCCTGCGCGCCTTCGTCCGCGCGCACCACCCCGACGTGGGCGGTGATCACGAAGCGTTCGTGGCGGGCCTCGCCGCGCTGCAGGCCCGCCGCGACGCCACCGACCGGAATCCCGCGCCCTCCCGCCCGGAACGCGGCGACCGCCGCGCCCGACCCTCCGACCGCTACGACGCGCCGGTGGTCGTGGTCGCCGACCCGCGCGGCCTCGGCGGCGTGCTGCGCCGGGTGCGGGCGTGGCGGCTGCGGAAGCGCCGCAGCCGGGTGCGGTGATATTGACAGCCGACGCACGGTCCTCCCAGTCAGGAAGGTTTCTCCCACGATGAACGCAACGCAGACCGGCCTGTTCGCCGGGCTCCTCCTCGGTGTCGCCGCCGCAGCCGGGGGCTTCACCGGTTTCCTCATCGCCCTGGTGATCGGGGCGATCGGACTGATCGTCGGCCGCGTGCTGGACGGCGAGCTGGAGATCGGCGACTTCCTGGGCCGGGGCAAGGACCGATGAGCGCCCCCGCCACCGAGCGGGCCGAGGCCGCGACCGAGCGGACCTCCGCGGCGGACGACGCCGCCGAACGCGGCTCGCTGGACATCGACCGAGCGGTGCTGCGCAAGATCGCCGAGCACGCCGCGGACGGCGTTTCCGGCACCACCCGCGCACCGCGCCGCATCGTCGGCGTGGGCGTCGGCACCCAGGGATCCAGCGCCCGGCTCACCGGCCCGGACCGCGAGCTGCGCGTCCGGCTCGACCTGGCGCTGCGCTACCCCGCCCCGGTGCGCGACACCGTGCGCGAAGTGCGGGAACGAGTCCGCGAGGAACTGTCCCGGCAAGCAGGCTGCCGGGTGACGGCGGTGGAGGTCACCGTGTCCGCACTGGTGCCCGCCCCGAAACGAGACCGAGTGGAGTGAGCCCGTGCGTGCCCTAGTCCGTTTGATCACCGCCGCGGCCGGGCTGATCGCCCTCGTCGTCGGGGTGCTGCTGGTGGTGGAGGCCATCGGCGCCTGGACGAATCCAGGCTCCCGCGGCGTGCTCGTCCCCTGGTCCGCCGCCGGATCGTCGCTGCGCGGCCTGAGCTGGCACGACCTGCCGGTGCGGCTGGTCGCCGCCGCCGTCGCGGTCGTCGGGCTGATCCTGCTGCTGGCGGTGTTCCGCGCCGGGCGCAAGGAAGTCCGGCTCGCGGACCCCGCCCCCGAGGTCACCGTCACCACCGACCCGCGCTCGCTGGCCCGGCTGGTCGGCCACCAGGTCCGCGCCGAGGACGGGGTCGCAGGCGCCACGGTGACCGCCGACCGCCGGAAGGTGAAGGTGAAGGCCCGCGGCCGGTTCCGCAGCGTCGGCGACCTGCGCGACCGGGTGGCCAAGAAGGCCTCCGACACCGTCGAAGACCTGCCGTTGCAACGCCGGCCCCGGGTGTCGGTGTCGGTCTCCCCCGCGAAGGAGCGGTGATGTCGACCCAGGACACCACGACCCGCCCCGACGAGGGCACCGGGAACGAGTCCGCCACCCGCAAGACACCCGCGCGGCCGAGCCGGACCGCCGTCGGCCGCTCGCTCGGCTTCGAGCGGTGGCTGCTCGGCGTGCTCGGACTGGTGCTGCTGCTGGCCGGCGCGGCGGCGCTGGTCGTCGGCGCGGGCTGGCTGGGCCGGTTCCGCGCGCAGCGGCCCGTGCTGGACCCGCTGCTCACCCAGTGGGCGGGCGGCAACCGGCCGCTGGCCTTCGGCGTGGCGATCGTGGCGGGGATCGTGCTGGCGCTGCTCGGGTTGTGGTGGCTGCTGCGGGCGCTGCGCCCCGAAGGCCGCCCCGACCTCCGGCTGCACGGCGACGCGGAGAGCTCGGCGACCATCACCTCGCACGCGCTGACCGAGGCGATGCGCGCCGACGCGGAGAGCGTCACCGGTGTCACCCGCGCCCGGGTGCGGATGGCGGGCACCGACCAGCGGCCCAACGTGCGGCTCACCCTCGCGCTGCAGGAGGGCACGAACGTGCGGCACGTGTGGGAGGAACTGGACGCGAAGGTCCTCTCCCGCGCCCGCCGGGCCCTCGACGTGGACGCGCTGCCCACCGCGATCCGCCTCCAGCTCGACCGCGGCGCCCGCCAGCGCGTGCGCTGACCCGCGAACACCGATGGCCCGTCCACCCCGGTGGGCGGGCCATCGTGCTGTCCGGGGTGCCCGATGGGCGGGCTCGCAGCGGCCGACGGCCACATACTCGGAGTCCGAGCTGCGGGGAGGTCCAGGTGGCGTTGATCGTGCAACCGCCGGTGAAACCGATGCTGGCCGCGCCGGTGGACGGCATCCCCGACCGGCCGGGGCTCTGCTTCGAGCCGAAGTGGGACGGCTTCCGCTGCCTGCTGTTCGCCGACCCCGGCAGCACCGAACCCGCGGTGCTGCAATCCCGCACCGGCAAACCGCTCGACCGCTACTTCCCCGAAGTGCTGCGCGCCGCGGGCCGGGTGCGGCGGCCCGCCGTGCTCGACGGCGAACTCGTCGTGGTCCGCTCCGACGCGGACGGGCAGCGGCTCGACTGGGACGCGCTGTCCGAACGCATCCACCCCGCCGAGAGCCGGGTGCGGGAACTGGCCGAGCGCACCCCGGCGCTGTTCATCGCGTTCGACCTGCTCGCCGTCGACGAGGAGGACCTGCGCGCCGAACCGTTCACCGCGCGCAGGCGGCGGCTGGAGGAGCTGGCGATCACCGGCCCCGGGCTGCGGATCACGCCGTTGACCACCGACTCCGCCACCGCCGCCGAATGGTTCCGGGTGTTCGAGGGAGCGGGCCTGGACGGCGTGATCGGCAAGGACGGTGCCGGCCCGTACGCGCCGGGCAAGCGCACCATGCTCAAGATCAAGCACGTGCGCACCGCGGACTGCGTCGTCGCCGGGCTGCGCTGGCACACCGGCACCGAACCGGGCACCGCCGTCGGTTCGCTGCTGCTCGGACTGCACGACGACCGGGACGTGCTGCACCACGTGGGCGTGGCCGGGGCGTTCACCGCGGAGCGGCGGCGCGAACTCGCGACCGAACTGGCGCCGCTGCGCACCGACGAGCCGCACCCGTGGCTCGGCGAGCAGGCCCACGACGGCCGCAGGCTGCCCGGCGCGGTCAACCGCTGGCGCAGCTCGGTGCAGCCGTGGCAGCCGTTGCGGCCGGAGCGGGTCGCCGAGGTCTCCTACGACCACACCGAAGGGGCCGTGCCGTCCCGGTTCCGGCACACCGCGCAGTTCCTGCGGTGGCGCCCGGACCGCGAACCGGAGTCCTGCCGCTACGACCAGCTCGACGAGCCCGCCCGCTACGACCTGGACGCCCTCCTCCACGGCTGACGTCGAACCCCAGCGACGATGATCCACTCGCTATTAGCAGCGGATCTTGTTCCGGGAGAACGGAACCGCAGGTGAGCGGATTCCCCGCCGCGCGGAGGGCGATCAGGTGCTGCGGGTCGCGCCGATCGAGGCGAGCACGACGCAGCCGATCGCGACCCACTGCAGCACGCCCAGCGCCTCCTGCAGCACGAGCAGACCGGCCAGCGCGGCCACCGCAGGCTCCAAGCTCATCAGCACGCCGAACACGCGGGGCGGCATCCGCCGCAGCGCCTCCAGCTCCAGCGAGTACGGCACCACCGAGGACATCAGCGCCACCACGAGACCCGCCACCAGCACCGGTGCCGACAACAGCTGCGCGCCTGCCCCGGTGATCCCGAACGGCAGCGCCACCAGCGCGCCGAACGCCATGCCCAGCGCCAGCCCGGATCCGCCGCTGGTGCGGCTGCCCAGCTTCGCGCCGACGAGGATGTAGCAGGCCCACAGCACCGCCGCGGCGAGCGCGAACCCGACGCCCACCGGATCCAGCCCACCGTCCACTCCGGACAGCAGCAGCACGCCGACCCCGGCGAGCACCGCCCACAGCAGGTCCAGCTTCCGCTTCGACCCGAACACCGCCACCGCCAGCGGTCCCAGGAACTCGATGGTCACCGCCACGCCCAGCGGAATGCGGTCGATCGACTGGTACAGGCAGATGTTCATCCCCGCCAGCACCGCGCCGTACCCGGCGACCACCAGCAGCGTGGCGCGGTCCAGCCGCAGCGACGGCCGCCAGACCACCACCAGCACCAGCGCGGCGAACAGCAGGCGCAGCGTCACCACCCCGGACGCCCCGGCGAGCGCGAACAGCTGCTTGGCGAACGCGGCTCCGACCTGGAGGCTGATCACGCCGAGCAGCACCAGCACCGGCGGCGGCACGGCGCCGAAACCGCGGGCCACCGCCGGTTGCACCCCGGCCCAGAGGGGCCGTCCGCGCGACGACGCACCGTCCATGTTGACCGCGACCACGCCTGTTCCTCCTGCTCCCGGGTCGGCCACCCGTTCCGCTCTGCTGGTACCCGGCGCGAGGCCGGTGCGCACGTCGGCCCGGCCCCGGTGCCCGGCGAACCGTAGCCGCCGGTGCGGCCGCACCCAACCGGATTGCGACGAGGCACGCACCGCTCCCCCTCACCCGGTGCTCACGCCGATCATGCGATGCTCGGCGCAGATCCCGACCACGCAGAGGAGCAGTCGTGCCGCGCACCAGCCACCGCATCGGTGCTCTGCTGCTGCTCACCGGGTTGGTGGCGGGGTGTTCCGCGGGCCCGTCGCAGCGGCCCGCGGTCGCCTACCGGGACGCCGAGCAGCCGGTGGCCCCGGCCCCGGCGCCGCCCGGACCCGCCCCGCTGCCCGGACTCGGCCCGTCCGCGGGCAGCGCGCTGAACTGGGCGGACTGCACCGGGGAGACCCGCGAAGAGCTGGCGCTGCCCGCGACCGGCCCGTCGTTCTCCTGCTCGCAGCTGCTGACCACATTGGACTCCCCGGAGGCCCCGGCCGAGGGCACCACCCGCGCGGCGCTGCTGAGCACCGGCACCGGCGGCGTTCCCCTGGTGGTGCTGGGCGATGTGCACGGCGAGCCGGGCACCTCGGTGGCCGCGCGGCTGGCGCTGCGGCTGCCGCCGGAGCTGCTGCGCACGTTCCGGATCATCGGCATGGACCGGCGCGGCACCGGCCAGTCCGACCCGGCGGACTGCATGCCGCCGACGCAGCGGGAGAACATCGTCGGCTTCGACCCGCAGGCCACCGACCGGGCTTCGATGGACCGGCTGCTGACCTCGGTGCGGGTGTCCAGCCAGGAGTGCCTGCTGGACCTGGACGACCGGTTGCAGGCCTACGACTCGTGGCGCACCGCGGCCGACCTGGAGGAGCTGCGGCTGGAGCTGGACGTGCCGAAGCTGCACGCCATCGGCCTCGGCGAGGCGAGCCGGGTGCTCACCACCTACGCCCAGCGCTACCCGGATTCGGTGGGCCGGATGGTGTTCGACGGCGGGCTCGACCCGCAGCTGGACACGATGGCCGTGGCCGGGGCGCAGGCGCAGTCCGCCGAGCAGACCTTCGACGCGTTCGCCGCCGACTGCACGAGCCGGGATTGCCCGCTGGGCCCCGATCCGCGCCGCACCGTGCAGGAACTGGTGCAGCGCACCCGGTCGACGTCGCTGCCCGCGGCGGACGGGCCGGTGGGCGCGGGCAAGATCGTGCGGGTGCTGCTGCACGGCCTGGGCGACCCGGAGCGCTGGCCGCGGCTGTCATCGGCGCTGGCCGCGGCGAACTCCGGGAACGGCGCGCAGATCAGCGCGCTCGCCGCACCGCTGGTGCGGGACACCGGCGCCGATCCCGCGCAGCTGGACGGCGACCTGATCACCAGCTGCAACGACACCCGGCTGCGGTTGCCCGCCGAGCGGCTCGTGGACGTGGCGACCGAGTGGACGGGGTCGAACCGGCTGTTCGGCGGCCTGTTCGCGCAGCGCCTCGCCTGGTGCGCGCAGTGGCCGGAGCCGCAGGAGGAGCTGCCGCCGCCCTCCGTTCCGGGCCTGCCGCCGATCCCGGTGGTGACCACCCAGAACGATCCGCTGGTCCCGGTGCAGGGCAGCAAGCACCTGGCGGAGCAGCTGCCGACCGGGGTCGCGGTGAACTGGCAGGGCACCGGGCACGGCGCGATCGGCCGCTCGGACTGCGTGACCGAGACGGTGAGCCGATTCCTCGTGCAGGGCGCGATCCCCGCCGCGGGCAAGGCCTGCCCCGCCTGATCAGCACGCGCGAATTCCGGGGGTGCGGAACCCGCGCCCCCGGAACCCGGTGCGTGCGATCAGCAGCCGGAGCAACACCCGCAGGAGGGGCCGCTGCAGCTCGCGCAGCAGCTGCAACCGCCGCTGGCCTGCGGGGTGGTTTCGGTCTCGGTGGGAACCATGGCGTTCTCCTCACGTGCTTGAGCACCAGCGGTAGCGAGCATGCGCGCCCGAACACCGCGGGTGACACCGCCGAGCGAGGGATCGGCCGTCCGCCGACCTGCTGAACAGCCGACATGCACCCATTGCAATCCGTCACCGTGCCTTTCCGTGACGAATCGGACCGCACGGGTGGGTGATCAGGCCTTCTCGTCGTGCTCCGCCGCCAGGGAGGCCTTGCGGGAGCGGGTGGGTTCGCCGGGCATCTTGGGGTGGTCCGGCGGGTACGGGAGCTCGCCGAGCCCGCGGTCGCGGCGGTCGCGTTCGAACCAGTCGAGCGCGAGGTCGAGGGAGCCCGGCGCCGCGTCCAGGCCCCGGTGCGGATCGCCGCGCTCGGCGAGCAGCGCGGGCACCGTGGCGAGGTCGAAGTCGTCCGGTTCGGCGTCCGGCAGCTGCTCCCAGGTCAGCGGCATCGACACGGTGGCACGCGGGGTGCCGCGGATCGACCACGCGGAGGCGACGGTGCGGTCCCGCGCGGCCTGGTTGAAGTCGAGGAACACCCGCCGCCCGCGGTCCTCCTTCCACCAGGCGACGGTCGCCTGCTCGGGGATGCGGCGCTGCACCTCGCGGGCCAGCGCGATCACCGCGCGCCGCACCTCGATGAAGTCCCAGCGCGGCTCGACGCGCACCAGCACGTGCACCCCGCGGCCACCGGAGGTCTTCGGGAAGCCGGTGAGGCCGGCCTCCGCCAGCACCTCCCGCAGCACCTGCGCCACCGCCACGGCCTCCGGAAACCCGGTGCCGGGCTGCGGATCCAGGTCGATGCGCAGCTCATCGGGGTGCTCCACGTCAGCCGAGCGCACCGGCCACGGGTGGAAGTCGAGCGTGCCCAGCCCGGCCGCCCACACCAGCACCGCGGGCTCGGTCGGCAGCACGCTGTCCGCGGTGCGCCCCGACGGGAACGTCACCCGCACCGACCGCACCCAGCCGGGCGCGCCCTTCGGCACCCGCTTCGCGTAGAACGGCTCGGACCCGACCCCGCCGGGGAACCGCTTCAACGTCGTCGGCCGGTCCCCCACCGCGCGCAGCAGCGGCTCGGCGACCGCCAGGTAGTACTCGGCGACCTGGAGCTTGGTGAACCCGCGCTCCGGGAAGTACACCTTGTCCGGGTGCGACAACCGCACCGTCCTGCCCGCGACGTCCAGTTCCCGCGCTGCCTCCGCCATCCGCGCAGCGTAGGTCGGCGGCTCCGGCACTGCCTGCGACCGCCGCCCGCGGGATACCGTGGTGCCATGGCGCCTGCAGGCCAGCACGATCCCGACGCACCGCGGGACCGGTTCGCCGACGACCTCGTCGGGCTGGACCCGCACGACCCGGAGGCGCGCGCCTTCGCCGAGCACCTCGACCGGATGGAACGTCCCGGCTCGAAGGCCACCGTCGAAGGCATGCTCAGCGGCGTCGACGACTTCGCCCGCTGCGCGAACCGGGCGCAGGGGCACCGGCGGGTCGTGGTGGTGCTCGTCGTGCTGCTGATCCTGCTCGGCGTCGTCGTCACCGTGTGGAACGCGGTGGGCTTCATGCTCGGCACGTTCTTCGACGGGTGAGCGGGAGCACGCGGGCACTCGATCTTGCGAAGGGTTAGCGTGGACGCATGGATCCGGTCGTGGGTGCCACCCCGAAAGTCGTGAAGTCCGAGCAGGAATGGCGCGAGCAGCTCGGTCCGCAGGAGTACGCGGTGCTGCGCCAGGCCGCCACCGAAGCTCCGTGGACCGGCGAGTACACCGAGACCAAGGCGGTCGGCGCGTACGACTGCCGGGCCTGCGGGGCGGAGCTGTTCCGCAGCACCGAGAAGTTCGAGTCGCACTGCGGCTGGCCGTCGTTCTTCGACGCCCGCGACTCCGACGCGGTGGTCCTGCGCGAGGACCGCTCGCTCGGCATGGTCCGCGTCGAAGTGCTGTGCGCGAGCTGCCTGAGCCACCTGGGGCACCTGTTCGAGGGCGAGGGGTACGACACCCCCACCGACCAGCGCTACTGCATCAACTCGATCGCCCTCCGGCACGTCCCGCAGAGCTGACCGGCGTCAGCCGAACGCGGGCATCAGGTGTTCGGCGATGAGCCGCAGCTGATCGGCCGCGCTCGGCACGCCGGCGACGTCCATCCCGGAGAACGCGCGCACCAGCGCGGCATCGGTGACCGCGAGGACCAGGTGGTTCACCCCGGTCGGCGCGATGTCGCGCTGGATGCGCTCCAGGCACTCCTGCGGCGTCCCGGCGATGGACAGCTTCTCCGCGAGCTCCGGCGGGGTCAGCTCGTAGGCCCGCGCCAGGTCGCCCGCGCCGACGGCGGCGACGACCTCGGTCAGCGAGTCCGGGTCGACCCCGTTGCGGCGCAGCTGCTCCGCGGGCATCGCCGAGGCGTACAGCCCGACCATCGCGCGGGCCGCCCGCTTCGCGGCGGCACCGTCCGGGCCGGTGGCGAACACGATCCAGGCGCCGATGTCCAGCCGCCGCCAGTCCCGCCCGGCCCGCTCCGCGCCGAGCCGGACGTTCGCCACCAGGTGGTCGTAGGCCTCGCGGGTGTAGCTCAACGCGTGGTGCACGCCGTCGGCGATCTCCCCCGCCACCTGGAAGGACTTGGGCCCGCGCATCGCGCCCAGCAGCACCGGCAGCCGCTCCTGCACCGGAGTGGCGAACGTGAACAGGCCGTCGTAGCGGAAGAACTCGCCCTGGAACGTGATCGCCCGCTCGTCCAGGAAGGTGCGGATCACGTGGTGCGCCTCCCGCACCCGGGACAGCGGCTTCGTCCGCGTCCAGTCGATGCCGTACTGGGCGAGCAGGCCGAAGTTGCCGCTGGAGATCACCACCTCGGCCCGCCCGCCGGTCAGCTCGTCCAGGGTCGCCGCGGCCTGCGCGATCAGCGTCGGTTCGCGCAGCGTCACCGGCGACACGCTCGGCCCGAACCGGATCCGGCGGGTGCGCGCGGCGGCCGCGGCGAACAGCAGCCACAGGTCCTTGTGCCAGGTCTCGTCGGCGGCGTACGCCGCGTGGAACCCCAGCTCGTCGGCCAGTTCGATCGTCGCCAGCGACTCCGCCACCGGGTGGTCGGGCAACATCACGTAGCTGAACCGCATCCCGCTCCTCTCGCCCGGCGCCTCGTGCAGTCTGCGCCGCGAGGTGATCGCTGCGAACCCGCCGGACGGGTAGATCCACCCGTCTCCCGGGAAGCCTTCGTGGATCATGTGAAACGGTTCAGCATCACATCGTGGAGGGAGGTGCCGTGCCCGTCGACGACATGCTGCGCTCGCTCCGGCGGTGGTCCCGGACGCCCGCCGACGCGGCGGGCGTGGCGGGCCGGCTTGCCGAGGCCATCGTGCTGGGACTGCTCCCCGACGGGGAGCGGCTGCCCGGCGGCGCGGAACTGGCCGCGCTGCTGGGCTGTCCGGCCGAGGTGGCGCGGGACGCGCTCGGCAGGCTCGCCGGGGACGGGCTGGTGATCACCTCGACGGCCGGGCCGCTGACCCGGCGCCCCGCCGACCCGCTGCTGGTCGCGGGCACCGCGCGGCTGCGGGAGCTGGACGCGCACGCGCTGCGGGAGATCTCCGACCAGCACTCCGCCATCGCGGGCACCGCCGCGCTGCTCGCCGCCGAGCGCGCCACCGCCGACGAGCTGGCCGCGCTGCGCGCGCTCGCCGCCGAGTTCACCGCCGCCACCGGCACCACCGACCGGCGCAGGCTCGACGGGCGGCTGCACATCGAGATCGCCGCCGCCGCGCAGTCCTCCCGGCTCACCCAGCAGGAGATCGCGTTGCAGACCGAGACCGGTTCGCTGCGCTGGCTGCCGTGGGCGGAGGCGGTCCCGCACGCCGTCGAGTCCGCACAGCACGCGACGATCCTCGACGCCATCGGCGACGGCGACGGTGCGCGGGCACGCGAGATCGCCGAGGAGCACGTGCGGTCCGGCATCCGCCGCCTCGTGGAGTTCCGCCTGTGGACCGGGAACCGGAGGTGCGGGCGATGAGCGTCGAGGCGGCCGCCGCGCACATCAGCGGGATGCTCGACGACGCGGCCCGGTGGTGCGGCGAACTCGGCGAGCGGCTGCGCGCCGCGCACGACGCCGCGACCGCGTTGAGCACCGAAGATCTGTCCGCGCTGTGGCAACCGATCTTCGACCGGCTGGACGCCGAACCCGCGGTGCTCGCGGGCACCGGCGTGATCCTCGCCGACGACGTGCTCACCGACCGGGCGCACTGGCTGGAGTGGTGGCAGCACCGGCCCGGCGACACGCCCCGGTTCCTCCAGGTCGACCACGATCCGGACAGCGTCGGGTTCTACGACTACGCCGCCGCGCCCTGGTTCACCGCGCCCCGCGACACCGGGGTCGGCGTGGCCGTCGGCCCGTACGTGGACTTCGCGGGCACCGACGAGTACCTGGTGACGCTGGCCGTGCCGGTCCGCTCCGGGAACCGGTTCCTCGGCGTCGCCGCGGCGGACCTGCGCACCGGCGAGTTCGAACGGGCCCTGCTGGCGCACGTGGGGCCGCTGCGACCGCCGACGGCGCTGATCAACGGGGCGAACCGGGTGATCGCCTCGAACACGCCGTCGCGGCTGCCCGGCACCCTCGTCACCGCGGGCCCGCTCGCCGCCGACCCCGGCCGGGAGGTCCGCGCCGCGGTCCCGCTGAGCGGGCTGCCGTGGCGCGTCGTCCGCGAACCGGAGTGACCGCGGTCAGGGCAGGCGGGGCAGCAGCTCCGCCGGGATGACGCGCTTGCCGGTGAAGAACGGCGTCTCCTCGCGCACGTGCCTGCGGGCCTCGGTGTAGCGCATCTTCCACATCAGGTCGACGATGCGGTGCAGCTCCGGCGCTTCGAACGCGAGGATCCACTCGTAGTCGCCGAGCCCGAACGAGGGCACCGTGTTCGCCCGCACGTCCGGGTAGTCGCGGGCCGCCATGCCGTGGTCCTTCAGCATCGTGCGGCGCTCGTCGTCGGGCAGCAGGTACCAGTCGTAGCTGCGCACGAACGGGTAGAGGCAGAGGAAGTCGCCCGGTTCCTCACCCATGACGAAGGCGGGCAGGTGGCTCTTGTTGAACTCGGCCGGGCGGTGCACCGCCACGTTGCTCCACACCGGGTCCGAGGCCTCGCCGAGCGTCGTCTCCCGGCGGAAACCGGCGTAGGCCTCCTGCAGGGCCTCGATCTTCTCGGCGTGCCACCAGATCAGGAAGTCGGCGTCCGACCGCATCCCGGCCAGGTCGTAGACACCGCGCACCACGACCCCGGATTCGGCCAGGCCGTCCAGGTATTCCTGGGTCGCCGCGGCCGTCTTCTCCCGGTCCTCGGGCAGCGCGCCCGGTTCGACCTGGAAGACCGACCACATGGTGTATCGGATCGTGTCGTTGAGTTCGGAGTAGTTCAGCCGCGCCATGCCCTCATCGTCCCACCACGGCCCGGTCAACCGGTCGTGAGGTGCCGTGTGACGCCGGTCGCCGCCGCCTCCCCGGTCGCCGCGCACGCGGGCACCCCGACGCCGTGCAGCGCCGCGCCCGCCAGCTCCAGTCCGCCCAGCTCGCCGACGGCCCGTTCCAGCCCGGCGACCAGGTCCAGGTGGTCCACGCCGTACTGCGGCAGGCCGCCGCCCCAGCGCACCACCGCCGCGTCCACCGGTTCGGCGTCGACGCCGGTCACCTCGCGGAGGTCGGCGAGCACGCCGCGCAGCAGGTCCGCGTCGGTGCGGCGCAGCAGCTCGTCCTGCCCGGTGCGGCCCACCGAGCCGCGCACCAGCGGTTCGCCGCCGGCGCCGGTCAGGTGCGGCCACTTGCGGCTGGTGAAGGTGAAGGCCTTCGCGGTGAACGGGGTCCCGTCGGCGTGCACCTCGCCGCGGGCGATCAGCGTGCCGGAGGCCGCGGGCAGTTCGGTGCCTGCGGGCAGCGCGAGGCCGAACACGGCCATCGACGCCAGTTCCACCCGGCCGAGCAGCTCGGCCGCGACCGGGGACACCTCGGCGAGCAGCTTCCGCGCGGCGGGGGCCGGCACCGCGAGCACCACCGCGTCGGCCGCCAGCACGTCCGGTGCGGGCGCCGAACCGATCTCCAGGCGCCACCCGGCGCCGTCGCGGTGCAGGGCCCGCACGGGAGCTCCCAGCCGCACGTCGGCGCCCGCCGAGTCGGCGAGGGCCGCGACGAAGGTGCCGTAGCCGTGCCGGAACGCGCCGAACACCGGCCGCTTCCGCCCGTCCGGTGCCGGTGCGGGCAGCGCCGCCGCGGCCGCCTCGGTGATCGACTTCGCGCCCGCGTCGAGCGCGGCGGCCAGCGCCGGGATGGTGGCGCGCAGGCCGAGGCCGTCCGCACTGCCCGCGTACACCCCGCCGAGGAGCGGTTCGACCAGCCGGTCCACCACCTCGTCGCCGACCCGGGCGCGCAGCAGCCCCCCGACGGAGGCGTCCGCACCGCTCAGTTCCAGCGGCGGGAGCTCGGCTTCGGCGCGCACCGCGGCGACCCCGGCCGGGGACAGCACGCCTGCGACGGAGTCCGGATCCGCGGGCACGCCCATCACGGTGCCCGCGGGCAGCGGGTGCAGGGCGCCGCCCGCGCGCACCCGCGCGCCGACCGGGCCCGGGTGCACCACGTCGTCGGCCAGGCCGAGCTCCTCGGCGAGCCGCAGGACTTCGGGGCGCCGGGCGAGGAACGCCTCCGCCCCCAGGTCCAGCTCCACCCCGGCCAGCGGCTGCGTGCGCAGCTTGCCGCCCAGCTCGCCGGTCTGCTCGACCAGCACGATCTCCGCGTCCGGGCCGAGCGAGCGGCGCAGCCGGTGCGCGGCGGCCAGCCCGCTGACGCCGCCGCCGACGACGGCGACGCGGGTCACGAGCGGGCGCTCTCGGCGTGCACCTGCCGCACGACCTCGGTGAGCACCCCGGGGTCGGTCGTGGGCAGCACGCCGTGGCCCAGGTTGAACACGTGCCCGGCGGCGGCCGAGCCCTCGGCGAGGATGCGGCTCACCTCGGCGCGGACCGCGTCCGGACCGGCGAACAGCACGGCCGGGTCCAGGTTGCCCTGCACCACCGGTTCGCGGCCCGGGTCCGCCGCGCGCAGCCGGCGCACCGCCTCGTCCAGCGGCACCCGCCAGTCCACGCCGACGACGTCGGCGCCCGCCGAGCGCATCGCGCCCAGCAGCTCGCCGGTGCCCACCCCGAAGTGGATCTTCGGCACGTCCGGGGCCGCCTCGGTGACGCCCTCGAAGATGCGCTTGCTGTGCGGCAGCACGAACTCGCGGTAGTCCCGCAGCGACAGCGCCCCCGCCCAGGAGTCGAACAGCTGCACCGCGTCCACCCCGGCGGCGAGCTGAGTGCGCAGGAAGGTCAGCGTCGTGTCGGCCAGCTTCTCCAGCAGCGCGTGCCAGGTGGCCGGGTCGGAGTGCATCAGCGCCTTGGTGCGCTCGTGGTTGCGGCTCGGCCCGCCCTCGACGAGGTAGGAGGCGAGGGTGAACGGCGCGCCCGCGAACCCGATCAGCGGAGTCTCGCCGAGCTCGCCCAGCAGCAGCCGCACCGCCTCCGCGACGGGCGCGACCTGCTCGGCGTCCAGTTCGGGCAGCGCGGCGACGGCGGCCGCGTCGCGCACCGGTTCGGCCACCACCGGCCCGGTGCCCGCGACGATGTCCAGCCCGATGCCCGCTGCGTACAGCGGCAGCACGATGTCGCTGAACAGGATGGCCGCGTCCACGCCGTGGCGGCGCACCGGCTGCGCGGTGATCTCGCAGACCAGGTCCGGCGTCAGGCAGGCCTGGAGCATCGGAGTGCCTTCGCGGACCTTGCGGTACTCGGGCAGCGAACGGCCCGCTTGGCGCATGAACCAGACGGGCGTGTGCCGGGGCGCGCCGCCGCGGGCGGCCACGAGCAGCGGGGCTTCGGCGAGGTCCCGGCGAGCCGAGACCGAGGCGGGTGGGGTCATCGGGGGCGCATCCACAAGTCGAGGTGTCGGAGCCCGGCGCGGTTCCGCGGACATCGGGCGGGCCACCGCGGCGCGGGCCGACGGCCCTGTTCTGGGCCGTGCCGGACATCTTCGCAGACGCTCGCGCGGCCGAACGCGCGGGCAAGATCACGATCGATCGCGGCGCCCGGCGTGGCGCCCACCCCGCGCCGATCCGGCGGCCTACAGTCCCGGTCCGTGACTGAGATGGCGGCGATCCCCGAGGAGTTCCGGCAGGCAGTGGCCGCGCTGGCCGCACCTGCTCCGCGCGCCGAGATCGAGGTGACGGAGGTCCGCCCGCCGAAGCGGCTCGCGCCGTGGGCGTACGCGGTGGCGGCGGAGGCCAACGGCCCGGCCGGCGAGCTGGCGACGGCCCGCCTGGTGCTGCTGCACGACCCGGACCGCCCGGAGGCGTGGGCGGGGGCGCTGCGGCTCGTGGTGTACCTGCGGGCCGAGCTCGACCCGGAGCTGGCCGCCGACCCGCTGCTGCCCGCCGTCGGCTGGTCCTGGCTGACCGAGGCGCTGGAGGAGTCGGGGGCCGCGGCCGACGTGCTGGGCGGGACGGTGACGCTGACGTCCTCGGCCCGATTCGGCGATATCGCGGGTCCGCCGCGCAGCCACGACCTCGAACTGCGGGGGTCGTGGACGCCCCGCGAGCCGGATCTGAGCGCGCACGCGACGGCCTTCCACCAGCTGATGTCCAGCGCAGCGGGCCTGCCGCCGGTCGGCGTGGCGGTGCTGGACCGGCGCTCGACGCTGCGCGGAGAGGCTTGAGCCTCGATCTTTAACGATCGGGATTCCCCTCACGAGATCATGAAAACCTCGCAGAATTCGTTGCCCGGGCAACTTTCTCACGATGTGCAATCAAGGTGTGTCGCACCGACCCGCCAAGGCGTTACGCCAAACACCAAGACCCACCCAAATGAGTGACAAAAACGAACCGCGGTGACAACTCGATCGGGATAGATACCCGATTGATCGTCCCGCTGACCCGCTTGGGCGGTTACGCTGCCCCCGACGACACCACTTTCGGTCGATCAGTGGCGCGGCTGATTGGTCGAGAGTCCCGGTGCCGGTCGGGGGGCACGACCGACTCCAGGGAGGTAGTGACGTGGCTGCCGTCGGCTTAGGTCAGGCCGCTCGAACCACGCCCGCCGGCGCTTTGCCGGCCAACATGGTCCCGCACCCGCGGGAAGAGCTGTTCACGGTGCTCGTGGTGGACGACCATCCGCTGCTCCGGGAGGCCATCGCCGCCCGGTTGCTGCAGATGGGCGCCGGCACGGTGCACGAGGCCGCATCCATGGCCGAGGCCAGGGCTCGCGCTCTGGCCACCGGTCCGTGCGACCTCGCGATCCTCGATCTCGGACTCCCCGATGGGACCGGCATCGACCTGGTCACGGAACTCCGTACCCAGGGCTGGCCGCGAATCGTGGTGCTCGCTTCGTCCGACGACCCCTATGCGGTCCGGGCCGCCTTCCAGGCAGGCGCTCAGGCGTACCTGCTGAAGTCGGCCTCGCCGATGGTCGTCACCGACGGAGTGCGCCGCGTACTCGACGGCGGCGTGTATGCCGACCCCAGCGTGGCTCCGGTGCTCGCAGCGGGCACTCGGGTCCCGGGAACCGACAACACGCCCCGGGAGCTGTCCGGGCGTGAGGTCGAGGTGCTGCAACTGGTGGCCGATGGCCGATCCAACAAGGAGATCGGTGAGGCGCTGAACCTCTCCGCTCTCACGGTGAAGAGTCACCTGTCTCGGATCGGCCGCAAGTTGGGCACCGGAGACCGGGCGCAGATGGTCGCCCTGGCCATGCGGGCCGGGGTGATCAGATGACCGGATGATCCTGATCGGGTGAATCGAGGTCCCACCGCGATCGTCGGGTCCGGTCGGGCTTGACGACCTCGGGCTGGTCGCACCCGCGGGCGGACCGCAACACGTAAGGTCTGATATCCGTGGAAGCTGCTTGCCCCGAGTCCGTCGAGCCCGACCGTCCCGAGCCGGTGCTGCTCACCGAGCCCGCTGACGGCGTACCGCCGGTAGTGGAGACTCCCGAAGCACTGGAGACCGCCGCGGCCGCACTGGCCGCGGGGAGCGGTCCGGTCGCGGTGGACACCGAACGCGCGTCCGGATACCGGTACTCACAACGTGCCTACCTGGTGCAACTGCGCCGGGACGGTGCGGGAACGGTGCTGGTCGATCCGGTCGCGCTGAACGGTGCCCTGGAACCCCTGAGAACGGCGCTGGCCGACACCGAATGGGTGTTGCACGCCGCGTCCCAAGACCTGCCCTGCCTGTCCGAGCTGGACCTGCACCCGCAACGGCTGTTCGACACCGAACTGGCCGGGCGGCTCGCCGGGTTCGACCGGGTCTCGCTGGGCACCCTCGTCGAGCGCATGCTCGGCTACCGGCTGGAGAAGGGCCACAGCGCCGCCGACTGGTCGCGCCGCCCGCTGCCCGCCGATTGGCTGGTGTACGCCGCGCTCGACGTGGAACTGCTGATCGACCTGCGCGACGCGATGCGCGAGGAGCTGACCCGCCAGGGCAAGCTCGAATGGGCGTGGGAGGAGTTCGAGGCGGTGCGCACCGCCGAGCCGCCCCGCCCGCGCGCCGAACCGTGGCGCCGCACCTCCGGCATCCACCGGATCCGCAACGCCCGCCAGCTCGCCGCCGTCCGCTCGCTGTGGCAGGTGCGCGACCGCATCGCCGCGGAGCGGGACATCGCACCGGGTCGCATCCTGCCGGACTCCGCCGTGGTGCAGGCCGCGCAGAGCAACCCGGGAACCGAATCGGAGCTGACCGCGCTGCCGGTGTTCGGCGGCAGGCAGCAGCGCCGCCGCGCCTCGACGTGGCTGGGTGCGCTGCGCGCGGCCCGCGAACTCCCCCAGGACGAGCTGCCGGTGGTCTCCCCGCCGCAGGACGGCCCGCCGTCGCCGAACCGGTGGGCGGACCGCGATCCGGCGGCCGCGGCCCGGTTGTCCGCGGCGAAGTCGGCCATGTCGGCCATCGCCGAGGAGCACGGGCTGCCGATGGAGAACCTGCTGCTGCCGGACCTGCTGCGGCGGCTGTGCTGGACACCGCCGGAGGACCTCGGCGTGGAGTCGGTGGCGAACCGGCTGCGCGAGCGGGGCGCCCGGGAGTGGCAGATCGGGCTGACCGCGACGCCGTTGAGCACCGCGCTGCAGGCCGAGCCGGGCGGCTCCTAGGTCCGCGGGCCGCCGCCCCGCTCAGCCCGGGCCGGGGCGGCGGCGCTCGACCAGCACGGTGTTCCGCCACCTGCCGCGGAGCATCCCGATGCGCTCCCGGACGCCGACGGTGCGGAAGCCCGCCGCGTGGTGCAGCGCGAGGCACGCCCGGTTCTCCGGGAAGATCACCGATTGCAGGGTCCACAGCCCGGCGTCGTCGGCGGCTCGGACCTGGCGGTCCAGCAGCAGCCCGCCGACACCGCGGCCGCGCGCGGCGGCGGCCACGTAGATCGAGACCTCGGCGACGCCCGCGTAGCAGCGGCGCGCCGAGACCGGGGTGAGCGCGGCCCAGCCCGCGAGCTCGCCGTCGAGTTCGGCGACCCACCGGTGCTCCGGCGGCCACTTGCCGTCCAGCTCGGCAGCGGCGGGCACCTCGGTCTCGAAGGTGGCGCTGCCGGTGGCGATGCCTTCGGCGTAGATCCGCCGCACCGCGTCCCAGTCGCGGGCGTCGAGCGGGCGCACGAGCGGGTCGGCCGGGCCGGTCGCCGCGGGTCCGGCGACCGCGGATGGTCGCGCTTCCCGGTCCGTCCCCGCTCCCGAATCCGTCCCGGCCGCTGAGCGGGTTCCGGTTCCCGACGGTGTCCCGGCTCCTGAGGACGTTCCGGTCCCTGACGGTGTCCCGATTCCCGACGGCGTTCCGGTTCCTGGATGCGCTCCGGCTCCTGGGTGCGTTCCGGCATCCGGGCCGGTTCGGGTGCTCGGCGGAGCTCCGGCGTCCGGCACGAGCCCGAGGAGCAGATCCGCCACCTGCCACGCTCCGGTGAGCCGCGCGGTGCCCACCGCCACCGAGGTGCTGCTGCCCCGTTCGCGCAGCACGACCAGCTCGGCGGCGGCGAGCCTGCGCAGGTGGTGCGAGCAGGTGGACTGGCCGATGCCGAGCCGCCGCGCCAGCTCCCCGACCGTGCTCGGCCCGTCCGCGGCGACGGCGTGCAGCAGCCGGAGGCGGGTCGGGTCGGCGAGGCAGCCGAAGAACGCGGCCGCGCCGGGCAGCACTGCTGGGTCGGTCATGGGACCCACTATCGGCCCCGTCGCGGACCGGTTCAATCGATCTTCGCCGCGTCGTCGCCACCGGGCGCGCGGGCCCGGGGTGCGTAGGCTGGCCGCGCGATCTCCCGGCGGCCGAACCCGCAGGTGGAGCTGTGAGCGAACCGACACCGAGGTAGCCCCCCGAACCCGGTGGTTACCGGTGGGTAATAAGCGCTAGAGTGGCTGTTACCGACCAGTAGCGGCGGGGCCGGTGCCCACTTCCCGGACGATCGCCGCCGGGCCGGTCCGGAACCCGCACAACGCAGGACCCACACAGTGAGGAGCACGCCGTGGTCGCACCCGCGTCGGCACCAGCCGACCCGCGCAGCGCACGTGCCGTACGGGACGTGGTCTTCGTCGACGGCGTCCGCACGCCGTTCGGCAAGGCAGGCAAGAAGGGGATCTACGCCGAGACCCGCGCCGACGACCTGGTCGTCAAGGTCATCCGCGAACTGCTGCGGCGCCACCCCGAGCTGCCGCCGGAGCGCATCGACGAGGTCGCCATCGCCGCCACCACCCAGATCGGCGACCAGGGCCTGACCATCGGCCGCAGCGCCTCGCTGCTGGCGGGCCTGCCGCAGTCCGTGCCCGGCTTCGCCATCGACCGCATGTGCGCGGGCGCGATGACCGCGGTGACCAGCATCGCGGGCGGCATCGGCTTCGGCGCCTACGACATCGCCATCGCCGGCGGCGTCGAGCACATGGGCAACCACCCGATGGGCGAGGGCGTCGACCCGAACCCGCGCTACGTCGCCGACAGCGTGGTCGACCCCTCCGCGCTGATCATGGGCTCGACCGCGGAGAACGTGCACGACCGCTACCCGAGCCTCACCAAGGAGCGCACCGACGCCTACGCGGCGCTGAGCCAGCAGCGCTACGAGGCCGCGCAGCTCGCGGGCAAGATCGCCGCCGACCTGGTGCCGGTCTCCACCCGCTCCGCCGAGCAGGGCTGGGGCCTCGCCACCGCCGACGAGCCGCCGCGCCCCGGCACCACCACCGAAGCGCTGGCCGGGCTCAAGACCCCGTTCCGCCCGCACGGCCGGGTCACCCCGGGCAACGCCGCCGGGCTCAACGACGGCGCCACCGGCTGCGTGCTCGCGGACGCCGAGACCGCCCGCGAGCTGGGCCTGCCCATCGGCATGAAGCTCGTCGGCTACGCCTTCGCCGGCGTCGAACCGGAGGTCATGGGCGTCGGCCCGATCCCGGCCACCGAGAAGGCCCTCAAGCGCGCCGGGCTCGACATCGCCGACATCGGCCTCTTCGAGATCAACGAGGCGTTCGCGGTGCAGGTGCTCGCCTTCCTGGAGCACTTCGGCATCGCCGACGACGACCAGCGGGTCAACCCGTGGGGCGGCGCCATCGCCTGCGGCCACCCGCTCGCCTCCTCCGGGGTGCGGCTGATGACGCAGCTGTCCCGGCACTTCGCCGAGCACCCCGAGGTGCGCTACGGCCTGACCACCATGTGCATCGGCTTCGGCATGGGCGGCACGGTCATCTGGGAGAACCCGAACTTCGACACCGCAGGGGGCGCGAAGTGAGCACGCAGACCGACTTCGCAGCGCTGTTCCCGGACGAGGTCGTCACCCAGGCGCGCACCAGGCTGCTGGACGTGCCCGGGCTCGGCGGCACGCTCGCGCTGATCACCATCGACAACGGCCACGACCACACCCGGCCGTCCACGTTCGGCCCCGGCGGGCTCACCGCCCTGAACGCCGCGCTGGACGAGGCGTTCGCCGCCGAGCCCGCCGCGATCGCGGTCACCGGCAAGCCGTTCGTGTTCGCCGTCGGCGCCGACCTCTCCGGTGTCACCCAGATCGGCGAGCGGGTGCACGCCCACCAGGTCGCGCAGACCGGGCACGACGTGTTCCGCAGGCTCACCGAGTCGACCATCCCCACCTTCGCGTTCGTCAACGGCGCGGCGCTGGGCGGCGGCCTGGAGCTGGCGCTGTCCTGCCACTACCGGACCGTGTCGGAGAGCGTGAACGCGATCGCGTTCCCGGAGTGCTTCCTCGGCCTGTTCCCCGGCTGGGGCGGCACCCAGCTGCTGCCGAACCTGATCGGCGCGGACGCCGCGGTCAGCGTGATCATCGAGAACGCGCTGAACCAGAACAAGATGCTCAACGCGAAGAAGGCCACCGGCCTGGGCATCTTCGACGCGCAGCTGGAGAGCGCCGACTTCCTCGAGGAGTCGATCCGCTGGGCGGTGCGCGTGGTCGGCGGCGAGCAGACCGTGCAGCGCGCCGAGATCGACCGCGGCCAGGCCTGGGACGACGCGATCGCCCGCGCCCAGGGCATCGTCACCGCCCGCACCCAGGGCGCCTCGCCCGCGGTCACCAAGGCCGTCGAGCTGCTCGAACTGGCCCGCGGCAACGACCTCGACGCCGGGTACGCGGCCGAGACCGAGGCGCTCGCCGACGCGCTCATGTCCGACGAGCTGCGCGCCGGGCTGTACTCCTTCGACCTCACCCAGAAGCGGGTCAAGCGGCCGGCCGGTGCTCCGGACAAGTCGCTGGCCCGCGAGGTCAAGAAGGTCGGCGTCGTCGGCGCCGGGCTGATGGCCGGGCAGCTGGCGCTGCTGTTCGTGCGCCGCCTCAAGGTGCCGGTGGTCATCACCGACGTCGACCAGGAGCGCATCGACCGCGGCGTCGCCTACATCCACGGCGAGATCGACAAGCTGCTCGGCAAGGGCAGGCTCTCGCCCGACGGCGCGAACCGGCTCAAGGCGCTGGTCACCGGGTCGCTGGACAAGGCCGCGTTCGCGGACGCCGACTTCGTCATCGAAGCCGTCTTCGAGGAGATGACGGTCAAGCAGAAGGTGTTCGCCGAGCTGGAGCAGCACGTCTCCCCGGAGGCCGTGCTGGCC
This sequence comes from Saccharopolyspora sp. NPDC047091, assembly GCF_040643635.1. Taxonomy (NCBI): domain Bacteria; kingdom Bacillati; phylum Actinomycetota; class Actinomycetes; order Pseudonocardiales; family Pseudonocardiaceae; genus Saccharopolyspora; species Saccharopolyspora sp. NPDC047091. The sequence goes on along the minus strand of NZ_JBEYUS010000002.1, from coordinate 171,319 downwards.
ACCAACACCTCCTCGCTGTCGATCACCGAGATGGCCTCGAAGCTGACCAACCCCGAGCGGGTCGTGGGCTTCCACTTCTTCAACCCGGTCGCCGTGCTGCCGCTGCTGGAGATCGTGCGCGGCGAGCGGACCGACGACGCCTCGCTGGCCACCGCGTTCTCGGTCAGCAAGCAGCTGAAGAAGTCCAGCGTGCTGGTCAAGGACGCCCCGGCGTTCGTGGTGAACCGGCTGCTGACCCGCTTCATGGGCGAGATCATCGCCGCCGTCGACGAGGGCACCCCGTTCGACGTGGCCGACCGCGCCCTGACCCCGCTGGGCCTGCCGATGAGCCCGCTGGTGCTGCTGCAGCTCGTCGGCCCGGCCGTCGCCCAACACGTCAACGAGACGATGCACGCGGCGTTCCCGGACCGGTTCGGCATCAGCGAGAACCTGCAGCGGTTCGTCAAGGCGGGCAAGACCGCCGTGTGGCAGCAGGACGAGCAGGGCGGCCAGGTCGTCGACCCCGAGGTCGTCGCGCTGTGGGAGCAGGGCTCGAACCCGTCGACCTCGGAGCAGGTGCGGGACCGGGCGCTGGAGGCGCTGGCCCAGGAGATCCGGCTGATGCTCGACGAGGGCGTCGTCGCCGAGGCGCAGGATATCGACCTGTGCATGCTGCTCGGCGCGGGCTGGCCGTTCTGGCTGGGCGGCATCACCGCCTACCTGGACCGCTCCGGCATCGCCGAGCAGGTCAACGGCACGCGGTTCCTGCCGAAGGGCGTGGCCTCGGTGCCCGCCTGATCGGACGAGTCGCAGCAGGGCCGGGGAGGCACCACCTCCCCGGCCCTGCGTCGTTCCGGGGCGGTGGACCACGCGGATCGGTACCCCCGCGCGATCCGGTCACCCGCGGTTCCGCGGTCCTCCGCAGCCGGTGGTGCCGTCGCTCGACTCGATGAACGGGCGCGGTGCCGACCTCCCGGGAACATCGCGCGGCACCGCCGAACCGGATGCCGCGCACCGCCGAACGCCCCGGCCCTCACCGCCACGCGGGCAGTTCGACCTGAACGGTGAGGCCGCCGCCGTCGACGGGGGTGGCGGTGACGCGGCCGCCGTGGGCGGTGACGGCGGCGCGGACGATGGACAGGCCCAGCCCGGCGCCGGTCCGGGCGGTGCGCTGCACCCCGGCACGGCGGAACGGGTCGAACAGCGCGTCCACCTGGCCCGGATCGATCCGCGGGCCGGAGGAGGACACCCGCAGCCGCGCCACCGGGCCCGCGACCTCCGCGACGACCTCCGCCCAGCCGCCGTCGGCGTTGTGCCGCACCGCGTTCTCCAGCAGGTTCCCGGCCACCCGCTCCAGCAGCTCCGGATCGCCCAGCACGACCGCGGGCCCGCCGCCGCAGGTGATCCGCACCGAGCGCGCCTGCGCCTCCGCCTCGACGCCGCGCCGGGCGCGGGCCGCCACCTCGGCGAGGTCCACCCGCTCGCCGCGCCCCAGTTCGGCGCCGTCGGTGCGGGCCAGCAGCAGCAGCGCCTCCACGAGCCGTTCCGCCCTGGTCGCGGCCTCGCGCAGCACCTCGGCCATCCGGCGCAGCTCCTCGGCGTCGGCGTCCGGATCGCTCAACGTCACGTCCAGCTCGGTCCGGATCACCGCCAGCGGCGTGCGCAGCTCGTGGCTGGCGTTGGCGACGAAGCGGCGCTGCGAGTCGAACGCGGCCTGCAACCGGTCCAGCATCGCGTCGAACGTGTCCGCCAGCTCCGCGACCTCGTCCCGCGGGCCGCCCAGCGCGATCCGCTCGTCCAGCGACTCCGCGGACAGCCGCCGCGCCGAGTCGGTCACCTCCTGCAGCGGGCGCAGCACCCGGCCCGTCACCGTCCACGCCAGCACCCCCGCCGCCAGCACCACCGCCACGAAGGCGGCACCACCGGCGCCGAGCACCTGCTGGCGGGCGGAGGTGCGCAGCGCGGCCCCGAGCTGCTCGGCCGGCACCAGCACCTCGCCCACCCGGACCAGACCGCCCGGGGGCAGCCGCGGCACGCCCGCGACCACGTTGCCGACCAGCACCCAGCCCAGCCACAGCAGCAGTCCGCTCACCGCGGCGACCAGGCCGGTCGCCAGCAGCGTCAACCGGGCGCGCAACCCGGGACCGCGCCGGATCAGCGGGCGCAGGCCGGGTGGCACCGCCGTTCGGCCCACGCTCACGCCCCGCTGTGCTCGGCGCGGCCCGCCGACGGCACCCGGTAGCCGGAGCCGACGACGGTGTCGATGACCGCGGGCTCGCCGAGCTTCTTGCGCAACGTCATCATCGTGACCCGCACGGTGGTGGTGAACGGGTCGGCGTGCTCGTCCCACACCCGCTCCAGCAGCTCCTCCGAGCTGACCACCGCGCCGCCCGCCGCCAGCAGCACCTCCAGCACGCCGAACTCCTTGCGGGTCAGCTCCACCTCGGCGCCGTCGCGCCGCACCACCCGCCGCGCCGGGTCCAGCACCAGGCCGCGCGCGGTCAGCAGCGGTGGCACCGCCGGGGTCGCGCGCCTGCCCAGCGCCCGCACCCGCGCGATCAGCTCCGGGAACGCGAACGGCTTCGCCAGGTAGTCGTCGGCGCCCAGCGACAGGCCGTCCACCCGGTCCTGCACGGTGCCGCTGGCGGTGAGCATCAGCACCCGGGTCAGCTCGCCGGAGGCCACCACCTGGCGGCACAGCTCGTCCCCGGACATCACCGGCAGGTCCCGGTCCAGCACCATCACGTCGTAGCGGGTGATCGACGCCTTCTCCTGGCCGCTCTCGCCGTCGTAGGCGACGTCCACGGCCATGCCTTCCCTGCGCAGCCCGCGGGCGACGGCGTCGGCCAGCGGCTGCTCGTCCTCCACGACAAGGATTCGCACCGGTTCACCGTGCCACAACCGGCTCCGGCGGGGATCACCAGCGGTCGCGACGACGGCCCCTCCACCCGCGGGTGGAGGGGCCGTCGAGGGTGTTGCTCAGGCTTCGCGGCGGGCCGGGCTGTCCAGCTCGGTCGCCTGCTGCTTGTCGCGGAGCCGGTCCGCGACCCACTCGGTGACGCGGCGCGCCACGTCCTGCTCGGTGAGGCCCAGGTCGGCCAGCACCTGCTCGCGGGAGGCGTGCTGCAGGAACTCGTTGGGCACCGCCAGGTCGCGCAGCGGCACGTCCACTCCGGCGTCGCGCAGCGCGGCCGCCAGCGACCAGCCGAAGCCGCCGTGCCTGCCGCCGTCCTCCAGGGTGACGACCAGCTCGTGCTCGGCCGCCATGGTCACGACCTGCTCCGGGACCGGCGTCACCCAGCGCGGGTCGACGACGGTGACGCCGATGCCCTGCGCGGCCAGCCGCCGGGCCGCGGCCACCGCGGTCTCGCCGAACGCGCCGACGACGGCCAGCAGCACGTCGCTGCGCTCGCCCCCGTCCGGCCGGTGCAGCACGTCGATGCCGCCGACGCGTTCCAGCGCCGGGACCTCCTCGATGACCGAGCCCTTGGAGAACCGCACCACCGTCGGTCCGTCGTCGACGGCCACGGCCTCGCGCAGCTCCTCCCGCAGCGTCACCGCGTCGCGCGGCGCCGCCACCCGGATGCCCGGGATCAGGCCGAGGATCGACATGTCCCACATGCCGTTGTGGCTGGCGCCGTCGTCACCGGTGATGCCGGAGCGGTCCAAGGTCACCGTCACCGGCTGGCGGTGCAGCGCCACGTCCATCAGCAGCTGGTCGAACGCGCGGTTCAGGAACGTCGAGTACACCGCGAACACCGGGTGCAGCCCGCCCATCGCCATGCCCGCGGCGGAGGTCATCGCGTGCTGCTCGGCGATGCCCACGTCGAAGCAGCGGTCCGGGTAGGCCTTCGCGAACTTGTCCAGGCCGGTCGGCCCGAGCATCGCGGCGGTCATCGCCACCACGTCGGAGCGCTCGCCACCGATGCGCACCAGCTCGTCGGAGTACACGTTCGTCCAGCTCTTCGGCGTCGGCGAGGTCGGCAGCCCGGTCTCCGGGTTGATCACCTTCACCTGGTGCATCTGGTCGGCCTCGTGGTTCTCCGCCGGGGCGAAGCCGTTGCCCTTGCGGGTGACCGCGTGCACGATCACCGGGCCGCCGAAGGAGCGCGCCATCTGCAGCGCCTGCTCCATGGCCTTCATGTCGTGGCCGTCGACCGGCCCGAGGTACTTGATGCCGAGGTCGGAGAACATCACCTGCGGGCTGAACGCGTCCTTGAGCCCGGACTTCGCGGCGTGCAGACCGGTGTAGAGCGGCCTGCCGACCACCGGCAGGTTGCGCAGCGTGCTGCGGCCGCGCTCCAGCGCCTTCTCGTAACCCGGGTTGAGCCGCAGCGCCGAGAGGTGCTCGGCGAACCCGCCGATGGTGGGCGCGTAGGAGCGGCCGTTGTCGTTGACGATGATGACCAGCGGGCGTTCCTGGTCGGCGGCGATGTTGTTCAGCGCCTCCCAGCACATGCCGCCGGTGAGCGCGCCGTCGCCGACGATCGCCACCGCGTGCCTGCCGCCGCCGGTGAGCTGGAACGACCGGGCCAGCCCGTCCGCGTAGGACAGCGAGGTGGAGGCGTGCGAGTTCTCCACCAGGTCGTGCTCGCTCTCGGCGCGCGACGGGTAGCCGGACAGGCCGTCCCGCTTGCGCAGCCGGTCGAAGCCCTCCTGGCGGCCGGTCACGATCTTGTGCACGTACGCCTGGTGCCCGGTGTCGAAGACCACCGCGTCCCGCGGCGAGTCGAACACCCGGTGCACCGACAGGGTCAGCTCCACCGCGCCCAGGTTCGGTCCCAGGTGCCCGCCGGTGCGGGACACCTTCTCGATCAGGAAGGAGCGGATCTCAGCGGCCAGCTCCACCAGCTCACCGTGCTCCAGGCGTTTCAGGTCGGCCGGACCTTGCACGGATTCCAGCAGCGTCACCGCTCCACCTCGTTCGTCATCCCGCATCACATGCCTTCACCACCGGGGCGGGGCGCCTCGCGACGGCCGGGCTCACCCTCGGGGAACCGCGACCAGTCTACGGAGCACGACCACCCGCTCCGGACAAGGTACGCACGCCTCCCGGGAGCTCCGATCACCGGTCAGGGCGACGCCCGCACCGGTCTCACCGGCCACAACGGACACCAGGCGACAGCTGGGCCTGGGCTGCGCAGCGGGATTTCCTCCACTCGGGCGGAACATCACCACCCGTTCCGACCAACGCGACCACGCACCGCACACGCCCCACGTTCGAGGGGACGGCCACCGGTCCGGCGGGCCGCCCACCAGCCCGCACCGCCTGCCCCCGACCTGCCAGGTGGGTTCTCCGCCTGTTTCCCGTCAGCGGCGAAGCCGCTGAGCCGCAGACCACCTGACCAGCCGGACCACCCGCGGGTTCTCAGCGGTTCCCCCGCGAGGACAGCGTTTTCGCCTGTGGCGGAGCCACCGGTGAAAACGATCCCGCAGCGGGGGAACCGCTGAGGTTCCGCCACCCCACCTCCACGCAGCAGACGGCGGCGGAGACGAGGCATCAGTCGCGGGTCAGCAGGGCGATGCACTCCATGTGGTGGGTCATCGGGAACGCGTCGAACGCCTCGAGGTCCGCGAGCCGGTAGCCCTGCTCGGCGAACAGGCTCACGTCCCGGGCCAGCGCCGCCGGATCGCAGGCGACGTGCACCACGCGTGCGGGGCGCGCCGCGCACACGGCCTCGACGATGCGGCGCCCGGCGCCCTTGCGCGGCGGGTCGAGCACCACCACGTCCGGCTCCGGCAGCTCCTCGTCGGTCAGCACCTCCTCCACGGTGCCCGCCCGGAACGAGACCTGCGGGAGGTCGCGGAGGTTCGCCACCGCGTCCTCGGTGGCCCGCCGCGAGGACTCCACCAGCAGCACGTCCCCGGCAGGCCCGGCCTGCTCGGCCAGCACCGCGGCGAACAGCCCCACCCCGCCGTAGAGGTCCCAGGCCACCCCGCCCGCCGGCACCTGCGCCATCCGGGCGACGACCCGCGCGAAGGTATCGGCGGCGGCCGGGTGCACCTGCCAGAACCCGTCCGCGGACACGTCCCAGGAGCGGCCCGCGGCCTGCTCCCTGGCCGTGCCGGAGTCGTGCACCGGCGTGCTCACGACGGCACCGCGCTTGCCGCGGCGGCGCTGCGGCGCGCGTTCCCGCAGGGTCACGTGCACGGCGGCGTCCGCGTCGGTGGCGACCTCCAGTTCGGCGCCCTGCGGCCATTCCCGGTCGGCGAGCCCGTCCAGCGCGCCGCGCACCGCGATCGGGCAGTCCTGCACCGGCAGCACCCGGTGGCTGCGGTGCGGGTGGAACCCGGGCCGCCCGACCCGGTCCACGGACAGCCGCACCCGGGTGCGCCAGCGCAGCGGGCCGCCCGGCAGCTCCTGGACCTCGACGTGCCGGTCCAGTCCGGCGAGGCGCTGCAGCTGCTCGTGCAGGACCGCCGCCTTCAGCTCCCGCTGCGTGCCGTGGTCGGCGTGCTGCCAGTCGCAGCCACCGCAGCGGTCGTGGCCCAGCGCCATGTCGGCGAGCGGGCACGGCGGCGCGACGCGCCCTTCGGCCGCGGTGAACACCTCGACCGCGTCCGCCCGGCAGAAGCCCTTGCCCGGGTCGTCGGTGACCTCGGCCAGCACCACCTCACCGGGTAGCGCGTGCCGCACGAACACGACACGTCCCTCGTGCCTGGCCACGCAGTGGCCGCCGTGCGCGACCGGCCCCACGTCCAGCTTCAGGCGCCTGCCGGTCCAATCCAACTTCACGGTCACCGACGTTCAGTCCCCTTCGATTCGCCCAAACCGCGGCGCAACGCGCCCGGCATCACCCGTGTCTTGGCGCGCTGCTTCGCCCGGGTCGACGACGCGAGCTGCCACGGCACGCTCGTCACCATCACCCCCGGCTCGAACAGCAACCTGCCTTTGAGCCGCAACGCGCTCTGGTTGTGCAGCACCTGCTCCCACCAATGCCCCACCACGTACTCCGGGATGAACACCGTGACCACGTCGCGGGGGCTGTTGCGGCGGATCCGCTTCACGTACTCGATCAGCGGCCGGGTCACCTCACGGTACGGGGACTCGATGACCTTGAGCGGCACCGGCATGTCCTTCGACTCCCAGGTGGCGGTGAGCTTCCTGGTCCCGGTGTCGTCGACGTTCACGGTGACCGCCTCGAGCGTGTCCGGCCGGGTGGCGCGCGCGTAGGCCAGCGCGCGCAGCGTCGGCAGGTGCAGCTGCGAGACGAGCACGAGGGCGTAGTTGCGGGAGGGCAGCACCGCGGGCTCGGCGTCGTACTCCGCCAGCTCCTCCTGCACCGAGTCGTAGTGCCTGCGGATCGCCGTCATCAGCAGGTAGATCGCGCCCATCGCCGCCAGCGCGATCCACGCGCCCTTCGCGAACTTCGTCACCAGCACGATCAGCAGCACCGACCCGGTCAGCACCAGCCCGAACGCGTTGATCGCCTGGGAGCGCCGCATCCGGCGCCGCGCCGCCTGGTCCTGCTCCTTGCGCAGCAGCCGGTTCCAGTGCCGCACCATGCCGGTCTGGCTCACCGTGAACGACACGAACACGCCCACCACGTACAGCTGCACCAGCCGGGTGACCTCGGCGTCGAAGGCCAGCACCAGGACCACCGCGAACGCGGCGAGGAACAGGATGCCGTTGGAGAACGCCAGCCGGTCGCCGCGGGTGTGGAACTGGCGCGGCAGGTAGCGGTCCTGGGCGAGGATCGAGCCGAGCACCGGGAACCCGTTGAACGCGGTGTTCGCGGCCAGCACCAGGATGATCGCGGTCGCCGCCGTCACGAAGAACGCGCCGGGCGGGAACACGTCGAACACCGCGCCCGCGAGCTGCGCCACCATCGTGTGCTGCACGTAGCCGGGCGGCGCGGAGATGATCTGCGCCGCCGGGTTCTCCGCGAGCCGCACCCCGGTGAGCTGCGCGAGCCAGATCAGGCCCATCAGCATCGTCACCGAGATGCCGCCCATCAGCAGCAGCGTCGTCGCCGCGTTGCGCGACTTCGGCTTCTGGAACGCGGGCACGCCGTTGCTGATCGCCTCGACACCGGTCAGCGCCGCCGCGCCCTGCGAGAACGCGCGCATCACCAGGAACACGAACGCGAGCCCGGCCAGCTGGCTCTCGTCCGGCATGACCTCGACGGTCGAACTCTCGGCGCGCATCGGCTGGTCCAGCACCACGGCCCGGAACAGGCCGAACGCGATCATCCCGAGCACGCCGAACAGGAACGCGTACACCGGCACGGCCAGGAACCCGCCGGATTCGCGCAGCCCGCGCAGGTTGACGGCGGTGAGCAGCACGATCGCCGCGACCGCGAACCACTCCTTGTGGGTGGACACGAACGGGATCAGCGCGCCCACGTTCGCCGCCGCCGAGGAGATCGACACCGCCACGGTCAGCACGTAGTCGACCAGCAGCGCGCTGGCCACCGTCAGCCCCGCGTGCCTGCCCAGGTTCACGGTGGCGACCTCGTAGTCACCACCGCCGGACGGGTAGGCCCGCACGTTCTGCCGGTAGCTGGCCACCACGGTGAGCATCACGAGCGCGACCAGCGCCCCCACCCACGGCGTCCACGCGTAGGCCGACAGACCGGCCACGGACAGCACCAGGAAGATCTCTTCCGGTGCGTAGGCCACCGAGGACATGGCGTCGGAGGCGAACACGGGCAGCGCCAGCCGTTTCGGCAACAGCGTGTGCGACAACCGGTCACTGCGGAACGGGCGCCCTACCAGCAGGCGTTTCGTCGCGGTCGCGAGCTTGGACACGGGCATGAGCGTAAGTGCTCGTCCCGCGCGCGCCGCCGGGCCCGCCCGTGGCCCACGTCTCCCCGCCCCCGGCCGCGTGAGCGGCGCCGTCGGCCTCGGCTACCGTGCACACGCTGGGAGCGGCGGTCGCCCCCGTCGGCACGTGTGCGGAGTCGCGCAGCTGCCCCGCCGGGTACCGTCACGCTGGCGCGGCGGTCGGCCGCCGTGCCGCCGAACGCCCGTGATGAGGAGACAAGGCCGTGCACGTCGTGATCCTGGGCTGCGGCCGGGTGGGGGCATCCCTCGCCGCCGCCCTGCAACGGCTCGACCACACCGTCGCCGTGGTGGACAAGGACGAGGCCGCGTTCCACCGGCTCGGCAAGGACTTCGCGGGCCGCCAGGTCACCGGCAACGGTTTCGACCGGGACGTGCTGGCGGAAGCGGGCATCGAATCCGCCGCGGCGTTCGCCGCCGTCTCCAACGGCGACAACTCGAACATCATCGCCGCCCGGGTGGCGCGCGAGACGTTCGGCGTGGAGCACGTCGTCGCCCGCATCTACGACCCGAAGCGCGCCGCCGTGTACGAGCGGCTCGGCATCCCCACCGTCGCCACCGTCCCGTGGACCACCGACCGCTTCCTGCGGATGCTGCTGCCGGAAGGGGTCGCGACCGCGTGGCGCGAACCCTCCGGCGCCGTCGCGGTCTTGCAGCTGCCGCTGCACGAGGACTGGGTGGGCAGGCGCATCGTCGAGCTGGAGGAGAGCACCGGCGCACGGGTGGCGTTCGTGATGCGCTTCGGCAACGGCGTGCTCCCCGACCGCAAGACCGTCATCCAAGCCGACGACGACGTCTACGTCGCCGCGCTGTCCGGCACCGTCACCGACGTCACCGCGGCGGCGCTGCGCGCACCAGAGGAGACCGAGTGATGCGCATCGCGATCGCCGGCGCCGGGGCCGTCGGCCACTCCATCGCCGGGGAGCTGCTCGACGGCGGCCACCAGGTCATGCTCATCGAGCGCAGCACCGAGAACTACCGGCCGAAGACCATCCCCGACGTGGAATGGGTCCTCGCCGACGCCTGCGAGCTCGCCTCGCTGGAGGAGGCCGGGTTGCAGTCCTGCGACGTGGTCATCGCCGCCACCGGCGACGACAAGGTGAACCTGGTGGTCTCGCTGCTGGCGAAGACCGAGTTCGCGGTGCGCCGCGTCGTCGCCCGGGTCAACGACCCCCGCAACGAGTGGCTGTTCACCACCTCCTGGGGCGTCGACGTGGCCGTGTCCACGCCGCGGATGCTCGCCGCGATGGTCGAGGAGGCCGTCAACGTCGGTGACCTGGTGCGGCTGATGACGTTGCGCCAGGGCCAAGCGAACCTGGTGGAGATCACCCTGCCCCCGGAGACCTCGCTCGCGGGCCGCAGGGTCCGCGACCTGGCGCTGCCCGCGGACGCGGCGCTGGTGACGATCCTGCGCGGCGGCCGGGTCATCGTCCCGCAGCAGGACGACCCGGTGGAGGCAGGCGACGAGCTGCTGTTCGTGGCCGCGGCCGAGGTCGAACAGCAGATCCGGGAAGCGGTCCACGGCCGCTGAGCGACCGGTCCGCGGAAGCGTCTTCCGGCGGGCGGGTCGGCGGAACCTCGGCGACGCCTTCGCCGCGGAATCGTCCGCACCGGCTCCGCCACGGGAGCAGGCGCCGTCCCCGGCGAGCACACCGCTGAGCACCCGCGGATCGGTCCGGGTGGTCGGAAACGCGGCTCGCGGCTGAGGAACGACAGGACCCGCCGCGCACGACCGGCGCGTTCCACCTGCGGGCGGAGCTCAGCTCCCGTCTTCGGGAAGCGCGTGGCGGGTGTACGCGGCTGCGTCCGCCGCGTTGTTCTCCGCCTGCTCGCGGTCCGCGGCTTCCTGCGCGATCTTCGTGGCGCGGCGGATCGCCCACACCGTGACCAGCAGCGCCAGCACCGTCAGCGGGTAGCCCATGGCGATGCGGGCGAAGCCGAGCCACGCGGTCTCGTTGGCGTCGTACAGCCACTGCTGCACCACGTACTTCGCGGCGAACACCACGACCCACGCGAGCGTGGCGACGTCGTAGGCGCGCAGCGCGGCCCGCTGCTTGCGCCAGTCGAAGCCGAGCGAGTTCAGCGCGGACCAGGCGACGCCCACCAGGGGCCAGCGCGCCAGCACCGACACCAGGAACACCCCGCCGTACACCAGGCTGGTCCAGATGCCCAGCAGGAAGAAGCCCTTCGCGTCCCCGGAGCGGTAGGCGATGAACGAGCACACCGCCACGCCCAGCACCCCGGAGATCGCGGGTTGCAGCGGTTCCTTGCGCACCAGCCGCCACACCGCGATGGCCACCGCGAGCCCGACCGCGGACCAGATGGCCGGCATCATCCCGGCGATCGCGTTGACGATGACGAACACCACGATCGGCACGGCCGAGTAGGCGAGGCCGGAGACCCCGCCCATCTGCTCCAGCAGGGTCTTCTCGGACAGCGGAGTGGCGGCCTCGGCGGCGGCTCCCGCCGGTTCCTGGCCGGTGGTCGGCTCGGCGGCGGGCCGCTGGTCGGCGGGCGGTGTCTCGCGTTCGCTCATGCGGTGTTCTGCAACTCGTAGTAGGGGTTGTACAGCACCTTGCAGCCGTCGCGGACCGCGATCCGGCCGCGGGCCTTGATGGTGCGACCGGGTTCGATGCCGGTGATCCGGCGCCTCCCCAGCCACACGAGGGTCACGCCCTCGGTGCCGTCGAACAGCTCCGCTTCCAGCGTCGGAGCGGAGTTCTTCGGGGACATGTCCACGCTGCGCAGCCTGCCCAGCACCACGGCCTCCTGGCCGCACCGGCAGTCGCAGGCACGCTGCGCCCCGTCCGCCTGTGCGCGCTCGGAGAGGTCGTCGGCGTCGAGCTCGGCGACGTCGCTGGTCAACCGACGCATGAGGCGGTGCCAGTAGCCGCCCCCGGTGTTGCTCATCGCTAGCGCTCCACGTACGCCTGGGACTGGAACACGACCGCCGGGAGCCCGTCGGGAACGGCGGGCCACCGGGTCTTCCGCTGACTTCTCGGGGCACTGCTGCGCGCTCCGAACACCAGCGTAGCCCGCGCTCAGCCGCGCGTCGCCACCCTGGCGCCAAATCGAAGTCGATCACTCGAAGGTGTGATCGACTTCGTGCTCAGGCCTGCTGCTGCTCGCCGTTCTGCGCCTGCTGGATGTGCCGCGCGATGGACTCCGGCAGCTCGATCGGCAGCGGCGTGCGCACCGGCAGCGGATCGTCCCCGCGAACCACCACGGTCTCGTCGAGCACCGTGTACAGCAGCTTCGAGCAGGCCTCGGCGGTCTCCCCCGGCCCGGCGGCGACGCCGCGGACCATCCAGCGCGGCCCGTCGACGCCGACGAAGCGCAGCGCGGCGCGCGGCGAGTCGCCGACGAGCTCCCGGCCCCACTCGCCCTCTTCCTCGTGGACCGTGGCGCCGTCCTTGCGCAGCTGCGCGGTGAGCTCGGCGCGGACCTCCGGCCACAGCTCGGCGCTGCGCGGAGCGGCGAACGCGCTGATGGTGAGCCTGCCCACCCGGGTCACCAGGTGCACCGCGCGGACCGGTCCCGCCGGGTCCACCTCGACCTGCAGCTGGCTGCCCTCCGGGACCGGCAGCCGCACCGAGCCCAGGTCCAGCCGCTCCATCCGGTCGCCCGTGGGGAGTTCGCTGAGGTCGTAGGGCCCCAGCCCCGACTCGCCCTCGACGACCTCCGGCGGGTTCTCCGGAGCCGCGACCTCGTCCTGCCGCGAGTCCCGCCCGCGACGGCCCTTTCCGAACATCCCCTCAGACCTCCGTCCTGTGCTCGGCCCCGGCGGACGCCGGCCCCGTCAGCACCTCGTGCCCGCCGGTGGATCCGTGCCCACCGGTCCCCCGCTGCGATTCGGGCAGCGCCTCGACCTCTTCGAACACCGCGCACTCCACGCGCTGCACGACGAGCTGGGCGATGCGGTCACCGCGCCGCAGCGACAACGTCTCAGCACGATCATGATTGATCAAGCACACCTTGATCTCACCGCGGTACCCGGAGTCGATCGTGCCCGGGGAGTTCACCACCCCCAACCCGGCGCGCGCGGCGAGCCCGGAACGGGGGTGCACGAATCCGGCGTACCCCTCGGGTAAGGCCAGCGAGACCCCGGTGCCGACGAGCGCTCGCTCGCCGGGTCGCAGCACGAGGTCGCTGGTCGTCACCAGATCGGCACCGGCATCACCGGGCCGGGCGTACGACGGGATCGGCACTTCGGGGTCGAGACGGGTCAACAGGACCTTCACGTTCGGCACGGGCGGCGAGACTACCCTGGAGGCGTGTCGGAGAGCGCAGAAGCAACCAGCCCCGCCGCGGAGGCCCCCGGTCAGGCGAACGTCGGCGAGTCGCGGACCTACCGGGAACAGCTCTACGCGGCCTGGTGGACGTGGCCGCTGCCGCTGGTGATGGCGGGCCTGCTGGCCGCCGAGGTGCACATGGGCTACCCGGGCATCCGGGCGTGGCTGCCGTACGTGCTGCTGCTGCCGATCGCGGTGGCCGTCCCGCTGTGGCTCGGCCGCACGAAGCTCGAGGTCACCGGCGGCGAGCTGTGGGTCGGCGACGCGCACGTGCCGCTGCGGTTCATCGAGGACGCCGAGGTGGTGCCCGCCGCGGAGAAGCGGCGCGCGCTGGGCCCGGAACTCGACCCGGCCGCATTCGTGCTGCACCGCCCGTGGGCGCCCGCTTCGGTGCGCATCTGGCTCAACGACGAGGACGATCCCACCCCCTACTGGGTGGTGAGTTCCCGCCGTCCGGAGCAATTGGCCGCCGCATTGCGGAGTTGAACGGACTTGCGCGGCGACCCGTTCACCGCGCGCGACTCATCGGGGCGAACGGTCCCGGGAAACAACGAACCTGGGCGCACGAGCACTCGTGAGCCCAGGTCCGTGTTCGGTCTTCGCCGTAGCCATTCGCCGCGTCCGCCGACTCGCCGCAGCCGATTCCCCGCTTCGCTCGAACCGGTGAACCACCGATTCGAGCCGCGGGGTCGCGCTGCGCCCGGACAGCTGTGGCCCGAGCCGCGAGAACGCCCCTCCAGGTCGCCCTCGCCACCGGCCCCGTCCGAGCGTCACCGCAGGCCACCCCGCCTGCGGACCCCCGTCCGGTACTGCTCAAGCAGCGCAGTCGCGGCAGATCAGACCGCCGTTGCGCTCCTCGGCCAGCCTGCTGCGGTGGTGCACCAGGAAGCAGCTGGAGCAGGTGAACTCGTCGGCCTGCTTGGGCAGGACCTTGACGGTCATCTCCTCACCGGACAGATCGGCTCCCGGCAACTCGAAGTTCTCCGCGATCTCCGATTCATCGGCGTCGACGACGCCGGATTGCGCTTCGTTGCGCCGCGCCTTGAGCTCCTCCAGCGAGTCTTCCGTCATTTCCTCGGACTCGCTGCGGCGCGGAGCGTCGTAGTCGGTCGCCATCGTGATTCACCCCTGCGATAGTGGAGACTGCAATGGTGTGCCGCTGGTAAACGTTCCAGGGCTCTCATTTGTGCCCGGGGGCGTGCGTGACGGTGATCTCGCCTGCTGCGCCCCAAGTTCCCCCTGAAACGAGCCGTTCTCGCTCCCCGTCACTGCCCGAGGCGCCGAGAGGGTAGCCCATCCCCGGGCCGCAGACGCATGAGGTCACCCATATGTGTGGTGTGCACTGCACCGAGGCATCCGACAAGATCACCCGAACGTCTGCAACAGCAGACGCAACAAGTGCGACACGACGGCCCGTCCGGCGACGCGGAACACAACGCGAACGCCTAGGCTGATCGCGCAACGTCCGATCCGATGACGGCAAGAGGAGAGTGGCAGGACGTGTCAGCCGCGACTTCACGCTGGGGCCGCCAAGGCCCTCGATACCGGCGACGGCGACCGCTTCCCGCTCTCCTGGTGCTGGGGCTGCTGGTCGTCCTGTCCGGTCTGATGTGGACCCGGGTCTTCGAGACCACCGAGGACGTCGAGACCGCGACCAGGTGCACCGTTCCCGGTGCTCCGACCGCACCGCCGGAGCCCGGCGCCGACGCGGGGCGGGAACCGCCCGCGCTGGGCCAGATGCTGCCCCGCGACGCGCTGGACCGCACCAACCCGATCACCGCGCGCGACGTGAAGGTGCGGGTGCTCAACGGCAACGGCGAGGCCAACCAGGCCGGCCTGATCAGCCAGGAGCTGACGAACTACGGGTTCGCGCCGGGCGGCGAGCCGGACAACGACCCGGTCTACCCGAACTACGACCTCGACTGCCACGGCCAGATCCGCTTCGGCGCCGCCGGGGCGAGCGCGGCCCGCACGCTGAGCCTGATGGTCCCATGCGCGCAGCTGGTGCGCGACGACCGCGACGGCGACGGCCTGGACCTGGCGCTGGGCAAGGACTTCCGGGACATCCGGAACAAGCCGGAGGCCCGGCAGATCCTGCAGGAGCTGAAGAACCGGCAGCCGCAGGGCTCGGCCGAGCAGGAGGTCCGCCCGCCGCAGATCGACGAGGACCTCTTGGAGGCCGCCCGCAACGTGGCCTGCTGATCCCTCGAACGCGGTGATGCCCGCCTCCCGTCCTGGACGGGAGGCGGGCATCACGTCGTTCACACCTCGAACGCCCCCACGTCGCGCAGCGCCGCGGTCAGCCGGTCGGCGACGCCCGGCGCCGCGCAGACCATCGTCTCGTCCCCGAGCCCGTCGGTCGACCCGGCCGCGGGCAGCCGCAGCAGCGCGCCCGCCTCCTGCGCGATGAGCGCTCCGGCGGCCCAGTCCCACCGCTTCAGCCCGACCTCGTAGTAGGCGTCGAGCCAGCCGGCGGCGACCGCGCACAGGTCCAGCGAGGCCGCTCCCGAGCGCCGGATGTCGCGCACCCGCCCCAGCAGCCTGCCGGTCGCCGCCGCCTGCCCGCGGCGCCGCTCGACCTCGTAGGCGAACCCGGTGCCCACCAGGGCCAGGTCCAGCCGGTCCGCGCCGGAGGCCCGCAACCGCTCCCCGTCGCAGAACGCCCCGCCGCCCTCGGCGGCGCTCCACACCCGCCCCGAGACGGGTTCCACCACGGCGCCCGCGACGGACCGGCCGTCGACCTGAGCGGCCAGCGACACGGCGTACCAGGGGTAGCCGTAGAGGTAGTTCACGGTTCCGTCGATCGGGTCCACCACCCAGCGCAGCCCGTCCAGCGCTCCGGCGCCGCCCTCCTCCTCGCCGAGCACCGATTCGCCGGGGCGCAGCTCGGCGAGCCGGTTCCGCACGAGCCGTTCGGCCGCTCGGTCGGCCTCGGTGACGACGTCGGTCTCCGTGCTCTTGGTCCGCACCGCACCGCCGGTCACCGATTCGTCACGAATCGTGCGCGCGAGCTCGGCCGCCTCGCCCGCGACCTGCGTCGCGACGGCGCGGAGGGTTTCGTTGTCCATGTCAGCTGTCAATCCCACGTTCACATCGCAGCACAGCGCGGATAAGGTCTGCACACCTCGTTCTGAATCGAATAGGAAGGATCGGGCATGGGCACTGCCCGCGGTTTCGGCGTGGATATCGGCGGGTCCGGCATCAAGGGGTGTCCGGTGGACATCGACGGTGGTGTGCTGGCCGAAGAACGCATGCGAATCCCCACCCCCCACCCCTCGACACCGGGTGCGGTGGCCGACGCGGTCGCGGAGATCGTCGAGAAGTTCGGCTGGTCCGGGCCGGTCGGCGTCACCCTGCCCAGCGTGATCAAGGAGGGTGTCGCCCATTCGGCGGCGAACATCGACGACAGCTGGATCGGCACCGACGCGCAGGCGCTGTTCGCGGAACGGCTCGGCAAGTCACGCGACCAGGTGATCGTGCTCAACGACGCCGACGCCGCCGGGCTCGCCGAGATGCGCTCCGGTTCCGGCGCGGGCCGCAAGGGCCTGGTGGTGGTGCTGACCTTCGGCACCGGCATCGGCAGCGCCATGTTCCTGGACGGCAAGCTGGTCCCGAACACCGAGTTCGGGCACATCGAGGTCGACGGGCACGACGCGGAGAAGCAGGCCGCCGCTTCGGTGAAGGACGACCTGGACCTCAGCTACCCGGAGTGGGCACCGCGGGTGAGCCGCTACGTCCAGGGGCTGGAGAAGTTCCTCTGGCCGGACCTGTTCATCGCGGGCGGCGGAGTCAGCAAGAAGGCGCACAAGTGGCTCCCGCTGCTGGACATCCGCACCCCGATCGTGGCGGCGACGCTGAAGAACGACGCGGGGATCGTCGGTGCGGCCACGGCCGCGGCGGCCCTCGAGGACTGATCTTCGCGGCGGCCGGGGCGATGTCACGACGTTTCCCCGGTACGCCCGTCCGAGTGATCTCGGAAGGACCGCGTTGCGCAGGGGCGGGACCGATCTCCGCCTTGCAGCGGAACCGCACTCCACCGTCGCGGTTACAATGGAACACGACCGACCTCATCCGGAACCTCCGGCACGGCGCCGGAACAGGCGTTCAGCCGAAATCGACTCCGCTTCGGAAGTTCTGGAAGGTGGGTCGTCCCCGACCTCTGGCGGCCGAGGTTTCGCGCCCTCCGGCCTGCCCTGATCGACCGTCGCGAAAGGGCGTACGTGGCAGCCGCAGAAACCGCAACCCGACGCTCCAGCTCCGCTGCAACCGCCGGCGGTGGCCAGTCTTCGTCGGCCCAGTCCGCATCCCAGTCCCAGACCGAGGCGTCCGCGCAAGAGACCGGCCAGACCGGTACCGGCGCGGCGAAGGCCAAGTCCGCGACAGCCGCGAAGTCGGCGGGTCGCAAGACCGCCGCGAAGCCGGCGGCCAAGAAGGGCACCAAGGCCGCTCCGGCCAAGTCCGGTGCGGGCAAGGCCGGTGCGAAGAACACCGCCAAGAACGGCGAGGGTCTGGAGATCGACGAACCGATCGAGACCGACCTGACCTCGCCCGACGTGGGTGACCTCGCCGAGGTCGAAGTGGAGATCCCGGAGGAGCCGACCGTCCCCGAGGACGAAGACGGCAAGACCGACTCCGACTTCGTCTGGGACGAGGAGGAGTCGGAGGCGCTGCGGCAGGCCCGCAAGGACGCCGAGCTCACCGCCTCCGCCGACTCGGTGCGCGCCTACCTGAAGCAGATCGGCAAGGTCGCGCTGCTCAACGCCGAGGAGGAGGTCGAACTCGCCAAGCGGATCGAGGCCGGCCTCTACGGCGCCGAGCGGCTCCGCCAGGCCGAGGAGGCCGACGAGAAGCTCACGTTCCAGATGAAGCGCGACCTGCGCTGGATCGTCCGGGACGGCGAGCGGGCCAAGAACCACCTGCTGGAGGCCAACCTCCGGCTCGTGGTCAGCCTCGCCAAGCGCTACACCGGCCGCGGCATGGCGTTCCTGGACCTGATCCAGGAGGGCAACCTCGGTCTGATCCGCGCGGTGGAGAAGTTCGACTACACCAAGGGCTACAAGTTCTCCACGTACGCCACCTGGTGGATCCGGCAGGCCATCACCCGCGCGATGGCCGACCAGGCCCGCACCATCCGCATCCCGGTGCACATGGTCGAGGTCATCAACAAGCTGGGTCGCATCCAGCGCGAGCTGCTGCAGGACCTGGGCCGCGAGCCCACGCCCGAAGAGCTCGCGAAGGAAATGGACATCACCCCGGAGAAGGTGCTGGAGATCCAGCAGTACGCCCGGGAGCCCATCTCGCTGGACCAGACGATCGGCGATGAGGGCGACAGCCAGCTCGGCGACTTCATCGAGGACTCCGAGGCGGTCGTCGCCGTCGACGCCGTGTCGTTCACCCTGCTGCAGGACCAGCTGCAGTCGGTGCTGGCGACGCTGTCCGAGCGGGAGGCGGGCGTGGTGCGGCTGCGCTTCGGCCTCACCGACGGCCAGCCGCGGACGCTCGACGAGATCGGCCAGGTCTACGGGGTGACGCGCGAGCGCATCCGGCAGATCGAGTCGAAGACGATGTCGAAGCTGCGTCACCCGTCCCGGTCCCAGGTGCTGCGCGACTACCTGGACTGAGATCCCGAACCACATCGGAGGCCGGTACCCCGCGGGGTACCGGCCTCCGGTGCGTTCAGAGCCGAGGTGAGTGGCCCACCGGCCCAACGAGGTTGGTCGAACGGCCCGCTCACCCGGCGAGCCGATCCAGGTGAGTGGGCCACCGGACCAACGAGGTTGGGCGGGTGGGCCACTCACCTCGTGTGTCGATGGAGGTGAGTGGCCCACCGGACCAACGGGTCAGGGCGGGCTCGGGCCCGCGCGGCCTCAGCGGAGCCGGTCGCCGAGGTGCTCGGCGAAGGCGTTGCCGAGCAGCCGGGTCCGCCCGGCGAACCCCCAGGTGCGGTAGCGCAGCGTGCGCCCGTCGGTGGTCCGCAGCAGCACGACGGTGCGGCGGAACCGGTGCAGCACGCGGCCGTCGACGACGGAGTCGTAGCGGTGCGCGGCGACCGGCGCGGACGGTTCGCCCGGTGCGGACTTCCGGCGCCGGGCGGCGCGCAACCGCTGCAACCAGCGCGGCGGGTTCCGGTGGAAGTGCCCGAGGGTGACGACGGTGAACACGATCGACACGACCTCGGCGATCAGGTTCACCGACCAGTACAGCAGCAGGCCGACCAGGATCAGGAACATGGGCGTCGCGATGATCGCGGCGACCAGCTGGGCGGTGTCGTCGTGCTCCAGCCGCTCGCGGAAGGGCATGGCCAGCACCGCCAGCACCCAGGTGGCGACGACCACCCAGATCATCAGCCGTTTGAGGTCGGGCCAGGCGAAGGCGCTGCGGTGCAGGGCCCAGCCCTGCTGGTCGAAGCGCAGCACTCCGCGACCGCCGGGGCGGGCGTGCACGTGGGTCAGCGAGGCCACGCCGACGTGTTCAGTGATCACCCGCGGAGATTAGCGAGACGCCACGGTCCGGCGAGGTGCTTCGGCGAATCCGGGAGCCCGGTCACTCCGCGCCACCGGGGCGTGCATCCGGGTGACGTTGCGCTGTTCCGCGGCGGGACGCCGGCCGGAGCCACATGATCATGTGGTGAGTGAACGGCGGAGTACTCGGCGACCCGAAGTCCTGTCGAACGCGGCGATCGTGGCCTGGGCCATCGGGCTCGTGCTGCTGGGGCTGATCTCGATCACCGCGCTGTGGGCGCTGGTCAGCAACACCGGTCCGGAGGCGGGGACTCGGCTGGACGCCATCCGCACCGCGTTCAGCATCGTGCTCGGCGGTGGCGGGGCCGCCGGCCTGCTGCTGACCGCGCGCAAGCAGCGGTCCACCGAGCTGGACATCGAGATCAAGAGCCACGACTCGACCGAGGCCAGGGTGACCGAGCTCTACGGCCGGGCCGCGGACCAGCTCGGCAGCGACAAGGCGCCGGTGCGGCTGGCCGGGATCTTCGCGCTGGAACGGCTCGGGCAGAACAACCCGGAGCACCGGCAGACCATCGTGGACCTGCTGTGCGCCTACCTGCGGATGCCCGCCGCCGCGTCCGGCGCGGACGACGCGGGTCCCGCGCTGGAGCAGCAGGTGCGGGACACCGCGCAGTCGGTGCTCGCCGCGCACCTGCGCACCGATGCGGACACCGCCGAGCTGTTCTGGCCGGATATCCGGCTGAACCTGGCGGGCGCGGTGCTGAGCACGTTCCGGTTCACCCGCTGCCGGGTGCGGCAGGCGACGTTCGCCGGGGCCCGCTTCGACGGACCCGGCGTGTTCCGCGGCGCCGTGTTCGAGCAGCAGGCCGACTTCCGGTCAGCGCGGTTCACCGGGATCGCGGACTTCCGGCGGGTGACCTTCGACGGCGAGGGCGCGAACTTCCGCGGCGCCCTGTTCGCCGGCGAGGTCGACTTCGGCACGCACACCGAGGCCGCCCTGACCGGCGCGTGCGCGACGCCACCCGACGACGGGGTCCGCCGCAAGTGGCCCGCAGGCTGGCGCGAGGAACCGGACGGCGGGGAGCACCTGCTCGTACGATCGGGTAATGAATCTTCCGACGCATCACCCCACGTGAAAGGATGATCCGGCCGGAAGGCCGAACCCTCGAGATGTGGAAGTGGGTGAACACCCATGTCGACGATGTACGCACGACTCGCTGTCAGGCGATGCACCCGCGCGAACCGCTCGAAGCGGACGGCTCGGTCGATGCTCGGTGGTGGTTCGCCCACGGACCCGCTCGGTTAGGTGATCGCGGCGGCCGTGGGCCGACCGCGGTCGATCTCCCGGCCGGAGCAGTCCGTCTCGCCCGGAGCTTCGGACGCCCGGATCACGGAGTGGATCCGCGTGATCGCTCGACGGCACCGGCGCGGCTTGGTGGCCGCTCCACCCCGATCGATCCGCACGATCCCTCCCAGGCCCGGCGAGCCGAGACCGGAACGTTCCGCGGAGGCCCCGCCGCGGCGATATCACGCCGGATTCGCCGGAATCGATGGGAATCCAGACGTGATTCATCACACATTGATTCTGGGGAATTCGACGCATCCCAGGCGTGCGGGTCGTTCGCTTGCAGCAGAACGGTTCGCGCCCGGAGCCGGGAATGCGCACCGCCGGTACGCACGAAACGCCGTTCGGCGCAATTCGAAGCTCACCATTTTCCCTGGTCAGGCGACTCGAAAACGGCGCCGTGACGAGATTGCCACGCTCCGCTACCGGGGCTGCGGCAAGCGGGTACTTCGACGTGACGACGGTCGCCACTCCGCACGGGAACACTGACGTACGGCTGTGCGTCTGCAAGAGTGGGGTAAGCGAGCACCGGCCCCGCCGCCAGTGGGCCACCGGTGGTCGCAGCAGGATCGAGGGCGTCGGGGTACGACCCGGCGCCGGGACGGAGGGAGATCACGATGCCTGGAACGCTCACCCGCCCCGAGCTGACCGCCGCCGACCGCTGCGACCGCTGCGGGGCCGCTGCGAAGCTTCGCGCCGTACTGCCATCCGGTGGGGAGCTGTTGTTCTGCGGGCACCACGGCCGGGAGTTCGAGCCGCGCTTGCGGGAAATGGACGCCGAACTCCAGCAGGACGACCAGTAACGACACCCGACCCGAAAGCCCCGGAGAACCTGGTTCTCCGGGGCTTTCGGCGTTCCCCGGGCGTCCGGTCGAGCCGGGCCCCGCGGTCAGGCCAGTTCGCCGAGCGCGTCGAGGAGCCGCCGCACGTCGGCCTCCTCGCTGTAGTGGCACAGCGCGGCGCGCACCACGCCCGCCTCGCCGACGCCGAGCGCGCGTACCGCCTGCCACGCGTAGCCGTGCCCGGCGGACACGTTGATCCCCCGCTCGGCGAGCGACCCGGCGACCTCCGCGGGCGAGCGCCCGGGCACGGTGAACGCCGCGATCGGCGTGGGACGACCCACCGGCCGGCCGACCCGGTGCACGTGCGGCAGCTCCGCGATCCCGTCGAACAGCAGCGCGGCCAGCGCGTCCTCGTGGGCGACGACCGCGCGGCGGCTCGCGAGGAGCCGCTCCCGGCGGGTCCCGGTGGCCGCCGAGTCCAGTTCGGCGAGGTGGTCGACCGCCGCGGTCACGCCCGCCAGCGATTCGAACGGCGCGGTGCCCAGCTCGAACCGGGTCGGGATCTCGTCCGGCGCGGGCAGCAGCTTGTCCGGGTTCAACGTCTCCAGCGACCACGGGTCGGCCGCCACCACGGCCGCCAGGTGCGGGCCGGACCACTTGTAGGCGCTGGTCGCGTAGAAATCGGCGCCGAGCGCGGCGAGGTCCACCTCGGCGTGCGGGCAGTGCTGCACGCCGTCGACGAAGCTGGTCGCCCCCACCTCACGGGCCCGCCGGGTGATCGCCGCGACGTCGGGAACGTCGCCGACCAGGTTCGACGCCGCCGTGACCGCGACCAGCCTGGTCCGCTCCCCGATGAGCTCCACCACCCGCTCGGCGGCCAGCGCCCCCGTGTCGGGGTCGATCGGGGCGAACCGCACGGTCGCCCCGGCCCGCTGCGCGTGCTGCACCCACGGGCGCACGTTCGAGTCGTGGTCCAGCTCGGTCACCACCACCTCGTCACCGGGCCGCCAGCCGGCGGCGAGCACCCCGGCGAAGCGGTAGACCAGCGCCGTGGTGCTCGGCCCGAACACCACGCACTCCGGGCCGGGAGCTCCGGTCAGATCGGCCACCGCGGCCCGCGCCCCGGCCACGACGGACGCCGCCCGGCGGCTGGACTCAAAGTCCCCGCCCACGTTCGAGACCCCGCGGGCCAGCACGTCCGCGACCGCGTCGATCACCTGCTGCGGGACCTGCGTCCCGCCCGCCGCATCGAGCCAGGACCGGCCGTCGGACAGCGCCGGGTACCGGGCCCGCACCTTCTCCACGTCGAATGCCATGGGGAGAGGGTAGGTACGGGCGATCACACGCGGGTCGCGATCGGACACCGGCCGCAGCCGGGTGTCACCAGGACCGCAGGGTGGCGATCCGCTCCTCCAGCTGTTCGACGGTGGCCATCGCGGTGGGCGGGCCACCGCAGATCCGCCGCAGCTCGTTGTGGATCTTGCCGTGCGGTTTGCGGGTGCGGTGGTGGTGCAGCGAGACGAGCGTGTTGAGCTCCTTGCGCAGCCCCTTCAGCCGTTCCTGCACGCTCTGCGGGCGGCGGGCCTGCTCGGCCTGCTCGGCGCGTTCCGCGGCCTTCTGCTCCTTGTCCGCGGCCTCCCGCTTGCCGACGGTCTCCAGCTGCTGCTCCTGGCGCTGGCGCAGCAGGGCCCGCACCTGGTCCGGTTCGAGCAGCCCGGGCAGGCCCAGGTAGTCCTGCTCGTCCTCGCTGGTGCCGAAGGCCGCCGTGCCGAACGAGGAACCGTCGTAGATCACCTGGTCGAGTTCGGCATCGGCGCCCAGCGAGGTGAACGCCTTCTCCTCCTCGCCCGGCTCGTCCTTGGTGCGGTTCGCGTCGGCGAGCAGCTCGTCTTCCCAGCCGTCCTTCTCCCGGTGCGGCTTGCCCAGCACGTGGTCGCGCTCGGCTTCGAGCTGGCTGGCCAGCTCCAGCAGCACCGGCACGCTCGGCAGGAAGATGCTCGCGGTCTCCCCGGGGCGCCGCGCGCGGACGAAGCGGCCGATGGCCTGCGCGAAGTACAGCGGGGTGGAGGCGCTGGTGGCGTAGACGCCGACGGCCAGCCGCGGGACGTCGACGCCTTCGCTGACCATCCGGACCGCGACCATCCACTCGTCGTCGGAGTCGGCGAACTCGGCGATGCGGCCGGAGGCCTTCGGGTCGTCGGAGAGCACCACCGTCGGCACCGAGCCGGTCAGCCGCTCCAGCGCCTTCGCGTACGCCTTCGCCGTGACGTGGTCGGAGGCGATCACCAGCCCGCCCGCGTCCGGCACACCGCCCTTGCGCAGCTGCTGCAGCCGGGTGTGCGCCGCCTGCAGCACCGCGGGGATCCACTCCCCCGCCGGGTCCAGCGCGGTGCGCCAGGCCCGCGCGGTCTGCTCGGCGGTGAGCGGTTCGCCGAGGCGCGCGGAGAACTCGTCGCCCGCGTTGGTGCGCCACCGGGTCTCCCCCGAATACGCCAGGAAGATCACCGGTCGCACCACGCCGTCGCGCAGCGCGTCCGAGTAGCCGTAGGAGCTGTCGGCCTTGCTCCGCATCGAGCCGTCGGCGTCCGGCTCGTAGTTCACGAACGGGATCGGCGTGTCGTCGCTGCGGAACGGGGTACCGGTCAGCGCCAGCCGCCGCACCGCGGGCGTGAACGCCTCGCGCGTCGCATCGCCCCACGACTTCGCGTCGCCCGCGTGGTGGACCTCGTCCAGGATCACCAGGGTCTTGCGCCGCTCGGTGCGCACCCGGTGCAGCGTGGGGTGCGCGGCGATCTGCGCGTAGGTGACCACCACGCCGCGGTAGTCGCTGGAGGTGAAGCCGTCGGAGTTGCGGAAGTCCGGGTCCAGCGGGATCCCGGCGCCGCCCGCGGCCAACGCCCACTGGTGCTTGAGGTGCTCGGTCGGGGCGACCACCGTCACCGACTCCACCGTCCGGTCCGCCAGCAGCTCCGCGGCGATGCGCAGGCCGAACGTCGTCTTGCCCGCGCCGGGCGTGGCGACGGCGGTGAAGTCCTGCGGGTTGCTGGAGAGGTACTTCGCCAGCGCCCGGCGCTGCCAGGCGCGCAGCGGGCGCTGGGCGGCCTGCGACGGGTCGCTGAGCACAGATCGGACTGGATCGAGTTGTGCCTCGGACACGCTTGCTCGCCGCTCCTTCCTGAGCCTTCTCCCCCTCGCGATGCGCGCGGCGCGAACCTGCGGATCACCGGCCGGGCGCGGAGACGCCCCGGCGACCCGGTGGAACCGTCCACCCGTCCCGCCGCGCGACTCCGCGCCGAGCGGGAGATCCGCCGAGGGCGACCCGCAGCCTACCGTCCCGCCTCCCGTGACCGGGCGCACCGACCCGCGAGCCGGATCGAGATCGCACTGACACTCCCGGTTCGCCGGGTCCACGCCCACGCGTCGTCCCCATGCAGCATCCTTGTACCCGCGATGGGTTCCTCAGGTCCGACCGGTAACAGCCAGCGGCCCGGCCAGCACGGCCGACGGCCGGAGCCCTCCGATGCGCGCGCGCCGGAGGAGGGCGCCCAGTCACCGCCCGAACAGGGCTGGGACGCGGCGGCCGACACCCGCCAGCGACGGGGGCCGCTGCAACTGGTCTGGCGGACCATCGACAAGGCGTGGTGGGACAACATCT
Organism: Saccharopolyspora sp. NPDC047091; assembly: GCF_040643635.1. Taxonomy (NCBI): domain Bacteria; kingdom Bacillati; phylum Actinomycetota; class Actinomycetes; order Pseudonocardiales; family Pseudonocardiaceae; genus Saccharopolyspora; species Saccharopolyspora sp. NPDC047091. Next base: position 146,021 of record NZ_JBEYUS010000002.1, on the reverse strand, counting down.
TCTCCGAGTCGGCGGCGGCCGCGTTCTGGCAGACGCTGTCGATGCCGCCGCTGCTGCTGGGCCTGCTGGGCAGCCTCGGGTTCCTCGGCGACTGGTTCGGGCCCGCCGTCGTGGACGCGGTGCACGACAAGATCCTCGCCGGGGCGCGCGCCGTGTTCAGCGGCAACGTGGTGGACCAGATCATCGGGCCGACGGTGGAGGACATCCTCACCAAGGGGCGCAGCGAGATCGTGTCGGTGGGCTTCCTGCTGTCGCTGTGGGCGGGGTCCTCGGCGCTGGCCTCGCTGGTGGACTCGATCACCATGGCCTACGACCAGTACACGGTGCGGCACAGCGTGTGGCAGCGGATCTTCGCGCTGCTGCTCTACTTGGCGGCGCTGCTGCTGGCCGTGGTCGGGCTGCCGGTGATCGCGCTCGGCCCGGAGTGGCTGCCGACGGTGTTCCCGCCGTCGATGCAGGACGACGTGGCGTGGCTGATCCAGGTGTTCTACTTCCCCGCCACCGGGCTGCTGCTGGTGCTGGCGCTGGCCACGCTGTACAAGGTGGCGCTGCCGCGGAAGCTGCCGTGGCACCGCGGGGTCCCGGGAGCGCTGGTGGCGATGGCCGTGTTCCTGTGCTCCAGCGTCGGACTGCGCTGGTACATCACCTGGGTGACCGGCACCGGCTACACCTACGGGGCGCTGGCCACGCCGATCGCGTTCCTGCTGTTCGCGTTCTTCATCGGACTCGCGATCATCATCGGCGCCCAGTTCAACCAGGCGCTGCAGGAGTTGTGGCCGGCGAAGATGACCCGCCGCGAACGCCGCAAGTGGCGGCGGCTGGAGATGCGGCGCGCCGAGCAGCAGCTGCGCACCGAAGAGGGCTACCGCGCGTGGCGTGCGAAGGACGAGCGGCCGCGCGCCGCCGTCGACCCGCCGACGACGATCGTGACGACGGCGCTCGCGCAGGAGAAACCGGAGCCCGAGGAGTCCTAGCCGGTCTCGGTCTCAGCCGGTCCCAGCTCTCAGCGGCTCCCCGGTCCCGGGTGAGCCGCTGAGCGACCCGGCTCAGTCGTCGTCGCCACCACCGGGCGGCAGGCCCTCGAAGACCTTCTTGCAGTCCGGGCACACCGGCGAGCCGGGCTTGGCCGACTTCGTCACCGGGAACACCTCGCCGCACAGCGCCACCACGTACGTGCCCATGACCGCGCTCTCCGCGATCTTGTCCTTCTGCACGTAGTGGAAGACCTCTGGACGGTCATCCTGGGTCTGGTCCGTGGTCTCCGGCCGGACATCGGTCTCCGGAAGCGTCATCGTGCTCATCACCCCATGATGCCGCACCGCGCGCGGCGCGCGCCGCGCACCTCGGGCGCCCGAACCGGTTCAGGAGTCGTCGATCACCCGGTGATCGCGGGATTCCAGCGCGCGCGCCGACTGCTGGTAGCGGTTGACCTGTTCGCTCTTGCGCGGCGGGCGGTCGTTGGCGATGAGCACCGCCATCCACGGCAGCGGAATCGAGATCGCGACGATGATCAACGCCAGCCACCAGATCTGGTAGCACGCCGCGCCCACGATCAGGCAAGGAATGCGCATCGACATCATGATCGCGTACTTGCGCCGCCGCTCCGCCTGCTGATCGTCGTAGGACGGCTGCGCCTCGGTGATGAGCACCGGGGTGTCGTCGCCGTGCCGAGTGCTGCTCACGACACCACCTCCACGCAGTCCATCGTCCCACTCCGATTGCGGCTCCGACACCCTGGTGGCGGGGTGACCGCCGCCGCACCCGATCCACGGGTTTCACGTGGACTTGACCCGGCGGCGACCCCGGCGACCTGCGGCGGCGGTAGGTTCTGAGGTGGCGGGAGAGACGGACGGGGAGGCTGCGCGATGTTGTACATGCTCACGAAACGGGTGCTCGGTTCGGTGGCGCGGGCGGTGTACCGCCCGAAGGTCACCGGTGCCGAGCGGATCCCCGCCGACGGGCCGGTCATCTTCGCGGTGAACCACCTGTCGGTGGCCGACAGCTTCATCGTGCCGCTGGTCGTCCCCCGGCCGGTGGCGTTCCTGGCGAAGGCCGAGTACTTCCAGGGCGGCGGGCTCAAGAACCGGCTGACCGGCGGCGTGTTCCGCTCGCTGGGCGCCATCCCGGTGGAGCGCGGGCACGGCCGGGCCGCGAAGGAGGCGCTGGGCGCCGCTGAGCGGGTCCTCGCCGACGGCGGCGCGTTCGGCATCCACCCCGAAGGCACCCGCTCCCCCGACGGGCGCCTCTACCGCGGCCGGACCGGGGTGGCCCGGCTGGCGCTGAGCGGGGCGGCGAAGGTGGTGCCGGTGGCGCTGCACGGGACCGACCGGCTGCTGCCCATCGGGGCGAAGGTACCGCGTCTCGCCCGCGTCGAGGTCCGGTTCGGCGCGCCGCTGGAGTTCACCCGCTACCACGGCATGGAGGGATCGCTCCCGGTGCTGCGGTCCATCACCGACGAGATCATGTACGCCATCTCGGAGCTGTCCGACCAGGAGTACGTGGACCGCTACCAATCCCCTTCGTCCCGGGCTGCCTGAGTTGGCTGAGGCTTCTCGACACCTGTTGCGCAGGGGGCGGGTGGCGGAACCTCAGCCGGTCCCTCGCTGCGGGATCGTTTTCACCGGTGGCTCCGCCACAGGAGAAAACGCTGTCCTCGCGAGGAACCGGCTGAGAACCCGCGGCGGTGCCGGTTGATCGGGTGGTCTCCGCTCAGCGGCTTCGCCGCTGACAGGAAGACGGCATGATCCGTCGCGGGGGCTGTCGGGCGGGACCGCTTCGTCACTTCTTCTTGGCGGCTGCTTTCTGGGCCTTCTTCCAGGAGCGGACCTCGTCGAGGGTCACCTGGTCGACGACGTCGGCGATGGAGCGGCGGGCGTCCGGATCGCCGTAGGCGCCCGCTGCCTCCCGCCAGCCCTCCGGCCGCACCTGCCACTGCTTGCCGAGCAGCGCCAGGAAGATCCGCGCCTTCTGGTCGCCGTACCCGGGCAACGCCTTCAGCCGGGCGAGGACCCGGGCGCCGTCCGGGTCGCCGTCGGTCCAGATCCGCTCGGCGTCGCCGTCGTAGTGCTCCACCAGGTACGCGCACACCGCCTGCACCCGCTTGGCCATCGAACCGGGGAACCGGTGGATCGCGGGCGGGGTGGCGCAGGTCGCCGCGAACTCCTCCGGGTCCATCGCGGCGATGCCGCGGGCGTCGAGCTCGCCGAGGCGCTCGGCCAGCACCTGCGGGCCGGAGAACGCCTTCTCCATCGGGATCTGCTGGTCGAGGAGCATCCCGAGCAGCAGCGCCAGCGGATCTTCCGAGAGCAGCGCGTCGGCCTCGGCGTTCTGGGTCAGGTGCAGCGTCCGGCTCATGCGGCCAGGATCGCACGCGGGGTTCCGCGCGTCCCTGCGCAGGCCGTTCGGCGGGGCGTGTGAGGATCGGGCGCGTGATTCCGGATCTCTCGAACGACGTCCTCGACCGCCTCCGCGCCGCCTTCCAGGAGGCGGGCTACGACACCGACGGCGTGGTGGACCTGCTCGGGCCGCAGGCCCACGCCGCGCTCGGCCGGGGCGAACCCGAACCCGCGCTGCGGGCGACCGCGGACGGCGGGCCGCTGGGCACGCTGGTCCGGTTGTTCCTGCTCGGCGAGGCCCGACCGGCCGCCGAGGTCGCCGCGGCGCTGCGGCCGCTGGCGGTCGCCGACGCCGTCGCCGGTGGCGTGCTGGCCGCCGACGGCGATGCGCTGCGCGCGGGCCTGGACATCCGCCCGCACGGCGCGGGCGAGGACTCGTGGTGGGTCGTCTCCGACCTCGACTCCGACCTGCGTCCGGAAGGCTGGGCGACCGGTGTCGACCACGTGCTCGGCGTGGGGCACGCCTCGCTGAGCCTGGTGCGGGCGACCTCGCGCAGGCAGGTCGGCTCGGTGCTGGACGTGGGCACCGGCTGCGGCGTGCAGGCGCTGCACGCGAGCACGCACGCGCAGCGGGTCACCGCGACCGACGTGTCCGCCCGGGCGCTGGCGCTGGCCTCGGCGACGTTCCGGCTCAACCGGATCGACGTGGAGCTCGCCGAAGGCGAGTGGTTCGAGCCGGTGCGCGGCCGCCGCTTCGACCAGATCGTGTGCAACCCGCCGTTCGTGGTCGGCCCGCCGCGCACCGACTACGTGTACCGCGACTCCGGGCTCGCCGGGGACGACGCGAGCGCGCTGGTGGTGCGGCAGCTGCCGTCGTTCCTCGACGAAGGCGGCACCGGGCAGCTGCTGGCGTCCTGGCTGCACCGCAAGGGCGAGGACTGGCAGGACCGGGTGGCGCGCTGGCTGCCGCCCGGCGGGGTGGACGCCTGGTTCGCGCAGCGCGACGTGGCCGACCCGGCGCTCTACGTCGGCACCTGGCTGCGCGACGCCGGGTTCGACCCGCGCTCGCCCGCGGGCAGGCGCAAGGCCGCCGAGTGGCTGGACTGGTTCGACGCGAACGACGTGGACGGCGTCGGCTTCGGGTTCGTCACGCTGCGCCGCAGCGGCGCCGAGCGCGGCGAGGTCGTGTGCGAAGACCTCCGGCAGGCCTTCGACGACCCGCTGGGCCCGGAGAGCGACGGCTGGCTGCGCCGGGTCGAGTGGCTGCGCGAGCACGGCTCCGGTGACGCCCTGCTGGACGCGACGCTGGTCACCGCCTCCTCGACGGTGCTGGAAGAGGTCGCCGCGCACGGCGAGGAGGGCTGGGAGCGCTTCGTGCACCGGCTGCACCGCACGGACGGCCCCGGCTGGCAGCACGAGATCGACGAACTCGGCGTGCGGCTGCTCGCCGGCTGCCAGGGCGCGCTGCCGGTGCGGGACCTGGTGGAGCTGCTCGCGCTCGGCGCGGGAGAGGACGCCGCGGAGCTCGCCGGCGCAGCGGTGCCGATGCTGCGCGAACTGGTGCGGCACGGAATGGTGATCCCGGCGGAATGGGCGGACGGCGAGTAATGCGCGCGGTGGTCAGCCGGGTCGCGCGGGCCTCGGTGCGGGTCGGCGGGGAGACCGTCGGCAAGATCGAAGAACCCGGGCTGCTGGTGCTATTGGGCGTGACCCATTCCGACGGCTCCGAACAGGCGGCGAATATGGCGCGCAAACTGCACGAGATACGGGCGTTGCGCGATGAGGAGTCCTGCGCCACCACCGGAGCCCCGCTCCTGGTGGTGAGCCAGTTCACCCTCTACGGCGCGACCCGCAAGGGCCGCCGCCCGTCCTGGACCGAGGCGGCCCGCCCTGAGCAGGCCGAACCCCTGGTGGCCGAGGTCGTCGACCGGCTGCGGGAGCGGGGCGCGCGGGTGGGCACCGGGCGGTTCGGCGCGACGATGGAAGTGGACAGCGTCAACGACGGACCATTCACGTTGTTGATCGACGTCTGAATGTAACGCCGGTTCTCAGCTGATCCTCAGACTTCGCGGAGCAACGGATGTGACCGCCGCGACGTCTCTCGGTCGAGCAGTTCGGGAACGAATTCAAGGGCGTGTTCGTTTTCCAGGTATCCAAGCTTCGACAGCCAGGTCCACCGAGCCGCCACCGCAACGCGGCGGCTCGACGGCGAGTCGAGTGGAGTCCCGATCAGAACGGCCGTTCTGCACCGGAACCACACGCGGCACGTCGGGAACACGCACCACTCCGACCCGACAGCACGACACCAGACAGCACAACCGTCACATCCGGACGGCGTGGCATTCGGCCCGCAACACCGAGCGTACGCGTCCTCCACAGCGCCAGACCGCGCCGTGGGCACGCCCCGCAAGCCAGCCCGTCAGGGAGGGAGCTCAATGACCGTCCCGCAGACCAACACCATGACCGCCACCGACGCCGACCTCGACAACCAGGGCCCCTCGGCCGACCTGGTGCGGGTCTACCTGAACGGCATCGGCCGCACCGCGCTGCTCACCGCGCAGGAGGAGGTCGACCTCGCCAAGCGGATCGAGGCGGGCGTCTTCGCGAAGCACATGCTGGAGACGGACGGCAAGATCTCGCCCGAACGGCGCAGCGACCTGCGGGCAGTGGTGCGCGACGGCCGGTCGGCCAAGAACCACCTGATGGAGGCCAACCTGCGGCTGGTGGTGAGCCTCGCCAAGCGCTACACCGGGCGCGGCATGCCGCTGCTGGACCTCATCCAGGAAGGCAACCTGGGGCTCATCCGCGCGGTCGAGAAGTTCGACTACACCAAGGGCTTCAAGTTCTCCACGTACGCGACCTGGTGGATCCGGCAGGCCATCACCCGCGGCATGGCGGACCAGTCCCGCACGATCCGGCTGCCCGTCCACCTCGTCGAGCAGGTGAACAAGCTGGCCCGGATCAAGCGGGACCTGCACCAGAAGCTGGGTCGCGAGGCGACCGACGAGGAACTGGCCTCCGAGAGCGGGCTCACCCCGGAGAAGGTGTCCGACCTGCTCGACCACTCCCGGGACCCGGTGAGCCTGGACATGCCGGTCGGTGCCGAAGAGGACGCCCCGCTCGGCGACTTCATCGAGGACGCCGAGTCCGCCGACGCGGAGAACGCGGTGATCTCCGGCTTCCTGCAGGACGACCTGCGCCGCGTGCTGGGCACCCTGGAGGAGCGGGAGCAGTCGGTGATCCGGATGCGCTACGGCCTCGACGACGGCCAGCCGCGCACCCTGGACCAGATCGGCAAGGCCTTCGGGCTGTCCCGCGAGCGGGTCCGCCAGATCGAGCGGGAGGTCATGTCCAAGCTGCGGCAGGGCGACCGCGCCGACCGGCTGCGGGCCTACGCCAGCTGACCCGGTGGTGCCCGCCGCGGCCCGGAGCCGCGGCGGACCGCGGAGAAGAACGCGCGCGTCCGGCCGGACACCCGGCCGGACGCATTCCAAGGGAGGTCGGACTCGCCTTCGAGGCAGGTCCGGCCTCTCGCCCCGTCCGCCCCGGTTCGCCCCGTCCGCCCCGGTTCGCGGAGCCCGGTCAGTCGCGGAACTTGCGCCGCCAGCGGTCGATCTCGTCCGCGGTGACGCCGTGCGCGCGCAACCAGCCCGCCGCGTGCTCCTCGTGCTCCGCCCAGGTCGCCAGCACGCCCTCGATCGCCTCCACCGGCGTCGAGATCAGGTGCCGCACGTCCTCCTCGCTGACCCCCGGCGGCAGCGCGGGCGCCAGCTCCAGGCGCTGCAGCACCCGGAACATGTTGCGGTCCGTCCGCACGTAGTCCGCGATGATCGCGTCCGAGCGCACGCCCGCCGCGCTCAGCAGCATCGCCGAGACCACCCCGGTGCGGTCCTTGCCCGCCGCGCAGTGCACCAGCACCGGCCCGTCCGCCGCCAGCACCAGCCGGAACACCCGCACCAGCTTGTCCGCCGCGTTCCGCAGCGCCAGCTGGTAGAGCTCCGGCAGCGGATGCGCCACCTCGGTCGAGTGGATGCCCGCGAGCAGCTCGATCTGGTGCACCTCCGCGACCTCCGCCAGCGGATGCGCCGTGCCGTTCAGCTCCGACGCGTCCCGCAGGTCCAGCACCAGCCGCGGCGGCCACGCCACGTCCGCCGGCTCCCGGTCTCCCGGGCGGGGGGCGTCGCTGCGCAGCACGATCCCCTCCCGCGTGGTCCCCGGTTCGGCGGGCAACCCGCCGAGATCGCGCAGGTTGACCAACCCGTCGAGGGCCTCGGAGGTCGGATCCGTCGTGGACAAGGGCGTCTCCCATCGGCTCGGCTACCGACCGACAGCCTCGCAGGTGACCGCCCCCGGCCGACAGACCCGGTCCGCGCCCGCGAGTCGTTGCGTTAACGTCACCGCATTCCCGAACGCGCAAAGGAGCGGCGTCGTGACCACCACGTTCGACTACACCGAGGTCCTTCCGCTCGGTCCGGACGACACCGACTACCGGTTGCTCACCACCGAGGGCATCCGCACCGTGGAAGCCGCGGGCAGGCGGTTCCTCGAAGTGGCGCCCGAGGCGCTGACCGCGCTCGCCGGCGCGGCGATCAAGGACATCCAGCACCTGCTGCGCTCCTCGCACCTCGCGCAGCTGCGAGCCATCGTCGACGACCCGGAAGCCAGCGCCAACGACCGGTTCGTCGCCACCGACCTGCTGCGCAACGCCTGCGTGTCCGCGGGCGGCGTGCTGCCCATGTGCCAGGACACCGGCACCGCCATCGTCATCGGCAAGCGCACCGAAACCGTGCTCACCGGCGGCGAAGACGAACAGCGGCTCGCGCGCGGCGTGTTCGACGCCTACCAGGAGCTGAACCTGCGGTACTCCCAGATGGCACCGCTGAACTTCTGGGAAGAGCGCAACACCGGCAGCAACCTGCCCGCGCAGATCGAGCTGTACACCAAGGCGGGCACCGAGCCGAGCTACGAGTTCCTGTTCCTGGCCAAGGGTGGCGGCAGCGCGAACAAGACGTTCCTCTACCAGGAGACGAAGGCGCTGCTGAACCCGACGCGGCTCGCCAGGTTCCTCGAGGAGAAGCTGCGCTCGCTCGGCACCGCGGCCTGCCCGCCGTACCACCTGGCGATCGTCGTCGGCGGTACCTCCGCCGAGCACAACCTCAAGGTCGCCAAGCTCGCCTCCGCCCGCTACCTCGACGGGCTCCCCCGCGAAGGCTCCCCGTCCGGGCACGCACTGCGCGACGTCGAACTCGAAGCGCAGGTGCTCGAGATGACCCGGCAGTTCGGCATCGGCGCCCAATTCGGCGGCAAGTACTTCTGCCACGACGTGCGGGTCATCCGGCTGCCCCGCCACGGCGCCTCGCTGCCCGTCGGCGTCGCCGTGTCCTGCTCCGCCGACCGCCAGGCCAAGGCGAAGATCACCCCTGAAGGCGTGTTCCTGGAACAGCTCGAACGCGACCCCGCCCGCTACCTGCCCGAAGTCGGCGACGAACAGCTGTCCACCGACGTGGTGCGCATCGACCTGAACCGGCCCATGTCCGAGATCCGCGCACAGCTCTCCGAGCTGCCGGTGAAGACGCGGGTGTCGCTGACCGGGCCGCTCGTCGTGGCCCGCGACATCGCGCACGCCAAGATCGCCGAACGGCTCGACGCAGGCGAACCGATGCCGCAGTACCTGCGGGACCACCCCGTGTACTACGCGGGCCCCGCGAAGACTCCCGACGGCTACGCCTCCGGCTCGTTCGGACCCACCACCGCCGGGCGGATGGACTCCTACGTGGAGCAGTTCCAAGCAGCGGGCGGCTCGCTCGTGATGCTCGCCAAGGGGAACCGGTCGCCGAAGGTCGCCGCCTCCTGCCGCGAACACGGCGGGTTCTACCTCGGCTCCATCGGCGGCCCCGCCGCGCGGCTCGCGCAGGACTGCATCCGCTCCGTCGACGTCCTCGAATACCCGGAACTGGGCATGGAAGCGGTGTGGCGCATCGAAGTCGAGGACTTCCCGGCGTTCGTCGTGGTGGACGACAAGGGGGAGGACTTCTTCGCGGATTCGACGCAGCCCACCCTGCAGATCTCCTTCGCCCGCTGACCGTGAGCGGGCTCCGGGCTCGTTCTGCTCTTCGGGGCGGGTGGCGGAACCGCACTGCCTGTCTCGCTGCTTCTGCCGCGTAGTGCTCGGGTAGCGGAACCTCGGCGGTTTCCTCGCTGCGGGATCGATGTCCGATGCATGTCCGCGCCGTCCTCGCGAGGAGACCGCTGAGCACCCGCGGCGGTGCCGGTTGCTCTGGTGGTCACTGCTCAGGGCTGCGCCCTGACAGGACCGCTGGGGGCCGGATTTCGCCGACAACGCAACGGCCGACGGTCCATTCTGGACCGTCGGCCGTCGTGCACCACAGTGGACCGGAACGCACTTTCTCCCGTAGGAGCCCCACCTCCTACGGGAGAAGTGCCTGCGAAGCGCAGGTCAGCACGTCGACCTCATCAACGCGGAACCTTCACCTCGCGCTCATCGAGCACAACGGTGCGCTGTCCCAGCGGCTCGTCCAGCTGGACGGCCACCGGCGGGTAGCGCAGATCCATCGTGCAGATCCCCGGCGGATCGGGAGTCTCGTTCACCAGCACGACCTTCACCTGCTGGTCGTTCTGCTCGGCGACTTCGGCGTGGACCTTGCTGCAACCGCCTTCCTGGCCGTTGGTGACGACGGCGGAGCCGCCGTCCTGGGTCCACACCCGGGGCGTCGTGCTCCCCGACTGGGTCGTAGCCTTGATCAGGTTCTCCGGCACGGGTGTCCGTTCCTGCTCGGGCTTCGGCTGCACTGGGGCGGCCGGCTCAGGGGCGGGCGGCTGCCCGCCGAATCCGACGTCTTCTTGCTGTCCGGCGCAGGCGGTGAAAGCGAGGAGCAGCATGCCCGCGCCCACTGTGGTGTGTAGGCGTTTCATGCCCGGTAGACGGAGTCCGGTCCGCCCCGGGTTGCGCGGTTGCCGGATCTTTTGGGGGAAATCCGCGCAGGCCGCCGCCAGGAACGGCGAAACCGCTGGTCAGCGGCATTAACTGGGAACGTCCGGTGTTGAACCGGCCGGGTTGGTCCCGGGTTCAGCGCGCGTCGGCCTCCGCGGGACCGGCCTGCGCGGTCCCGGTCGCCGCGGCCGCCCAGCCGGTGATCCAGTCCGCCAGCACCCCGCTGGTGTACACCCAGGCGTAGTGGCCGAGCTTCGCCGCGCCCGCCGTCTCGCAGGAGTAGTGCCGCCGGGTGCGCGACGCGGCCGCCGCCTTCGCCGCGAGGTGATCCACAGAGGACGCCGGTGCGAGCTCGTCCCCCTCCACGCTGACCGTCAGCAGCGGGACGTCCAGCTCCCGCAACGCCCGCTCGTAGTCCACGTCCGACCCACCGAGGCGGTAGCGGCCGGTGCGTCCCTGCCGCGCCCAGTCCCTCATGATCCCGGCGGGCTGGCGGCCGCCGAACCCGAGCCGCTCCCCCGGCCAGAAGCCGAGCACCGCGCTCAGCGCGGCGACGAACTGGGTGGCCACCAGGTTCTTCCAGCCCTGCAGCCCCGGGAAGCTGCGGAACCACACCGACCCGGAGGCCAGCAGCGTCACGCCCTGCACCCGGCTCGGGTCCGCCGCGGCCAGCAGCAGCGCGATCTGGCCGCCGAGGCTGTGCCCGACCAGGAAGCGGGGCGCGGCCGGGAACTCGCGCGCGACCAGGTCCACCACGGCGGTCGCGTCGTCCACCAGGTCCTGGTAGCCGAAGCGGATCTTCCGGTCGGCGCGCGGCGACGCGGTGCCCTGGCCGCGCCAGTCGACGCTCACCACCGTGCAACCGCGGTCGTGGAGCTCCTGCAGGAACGGCGGGTAGTAGGAGGCGGGGACGCCCATCGCGGGCAGCAGCACGACGACCGGGGCGGCCGGGTCCGCGGCGGCGCAGGCGCGGACGCTCAGCCGGTGCTCGCCCGCGGGCAGCTCGCCCAGCTCGGTCAACGTCAGGTCGGCCATTCCGGGACTCCCGTCCTCGCTTCCTAGGCGCGCACAGAATAACGGTACGGATGAGTCTCGGAGGGAGGGGCGTGGTGTGGGTCGATTCGCGGGCGGATGCGGGGGTTCTTGCGAGCCGCTGGGCCGGGCGAGGTCGCCAGCGGTTGCGGCCGGGGCGTGCTCTCCGGTTGCTCGGGTGGGTCGGGCGTCCGGTCGGGTTCGGGCGTCCAGTCGGTCTCGAGCGTCCAGTCGGTCTCGAGCGCCCAGTCGGTCTCGAGCGCCCAGTCGGTCTCGAGCGCCCAGTCGAGTTCGAGCGCTCGGTCGGGCTCAAGCGCCCGGCCGAGTTCGGGTGCCCAGTCGGGCTCGAGCGCTCGGTCGGCACGGGCGTTCGGCGGAGTCGATGCGCGAGGAGCGCGGAGACGCGAGGGCTGCGGCCCGGCGCGGACCCGCACCCGGTTCAGCGCAGCCTGCGCGGCCCGGTGTCCGGCACCGCGGCCGAGCGCCCCACGCTGACCCGCGCCCCGGTCACCCGCACTCCGCGCGCCGAGGCCAGCACCGGCTGCAGAGTCAGCTCCCGCACCTCCGGCAGGTCCTCCACCAGCGTCGCGACCCGCAGCACCAGGTCCTCCAGCGCCGCCAGGTCCGCCGGTTCATCGCCCCGGTAGCCCGCCAGCAGCGGCGCCGCCCGCGGCGAGCGCACCAGCGCCGCCACGTCCACATCGGTCATCGGCACCGCCCGGTAGGCCTTGTCCCCGAGCAGTTCGCTGGCCACACCGGACAGCCCGAAGGAGACCAGCGTGCCGAACGACGGGTCGTCCATCAGGTCGATCACGCAGGAATGACCGCGCCCGGCCATGTTCTGCACGTACACCTCGGCCGTGTCCGACACCCGCAGCAGGTCCGCGTACGCGGCGCGCACCGCGTCCGCGTTCACCAGGTCCAGGCGCACCCCAACCAGGTCGGCGCGGTGCCGCAACTGGTCGTCGGCGGCCTTCAGCACCACCGGGAAGCCGAGCTCGGTCGCCGCGCTCACCGCGTCCGCCTCGCTGCACACCCGGCGGAACGGCACCAGCTCGATCCCGTAGTGCGCGAGCAGCTCCACCGTCCGCTCGTCGTCGAGCCGCACCTCCCCGTCGGCCAGCGCGGCCTCCACCAGCCGCCGCGCCCGCTCCGGCGCGATGCCCTCCGGGCGGGCGAAATGTCCCTGCGGCGCGGCCCGCCACCGCGCGTAACGCGTCGCCCTGGCCAGCGACAGCACCGCCCGCTCCGGGCTCGGGTAGGACGGCACCGAACCCCAGCCCGCGGAACCGTCCGGCCCCGGCACCGCCAGCTCGTCCGGCACGCCCTCGGCCGCCAGGAACGTCGTGACCACCGGTTTCGTCGCCGCGACCGCGGCCTCCTGCAAGGCCTCCCGCAGCGCCCGCGCGTAGGCGGTGCCCGGCACGGCGACCGGCGGCACGAACACCGTCACCAGCGCGTCGACCTCGTCGGACAGCGCCGCGGTGCGCACCGCATCGGCGAACTCCTCCGGGCTCGCCGACGCGCCCACGTCCACCGGCTCCCCCGCCAGGCGCAGGCCCTCCGCCTGCGCGACGTCCGCAGCCAGCATGCCCAGCGCCGAGGAGTTGCCGACGATCGCGACCCGTTCCCCAGCGGGCAGCGGCTGGTGGGCCAGCAGCAGCGCCGTGTCGAACATCTGCGCCACCGACTCGACGCGGATCACCCCGGCCTGCTCGAACAAGGCCTGCACGCTCGTCTCGTCGACCTGCACCGAGGTCGCGGCGAGTCCGGGGCGCACCGCGTTGCGGCCCGACTTCACCACCACGATCGGCTTGGTACGCGCCAGCCGCCGGGCCAGCCGGGCGAACTTGCGCGGGTTGCCGAACGACTCCAGGTACAGCAGCACCACGTCCGTCGCAGGATCCGTCTGCCAGTACTGCAACAGGTCGTTGCCCGAGACGTCGGCGCGGTTGCCCGCCGAGACGAACGTCGACAGACCCAGGCCCCGCTCGGTCGCGGTCGCCAGGATCGCCACGCCCAGCGCTCCCGACTGGCAGAAGAAACCGGTGCGGCCGGACCCCGGCAGCCGCGGCGCCAAGGTCGCGTTGAGCCGGTACCGGGCATCGGTGTTGACCACGCCCAGCGCGTTCGGGCCGACGACCCGCATGCCGTGCACCCGCGCCGCGCGGACCATGCGGCGCTCGATCGCGCGGCCGTCCGGTCCCGACTCGCTGAACCCGGAGCTGACGATCACCAGCACCTTCACGCCCTTGGCCAGGCACGCGTCCAGCACCTCGTCCACGCCCGCCGCCGGGATCGCGACCACCGCGAGGTCCACGTCGTCCGGGATGTCCAGCACCGACGGGTAGGCCCGCACGCCGCGCACCGCCCGGTGCTCGGGGTTCACCGGGTACACCGGCCCGGCGAAGTCCGCGGTCAGCAGGTTGACGAGCACCGCGTGGCCGATCTTGCGGTGGTCGGTGGAGGCGCCGATCACCGCGACCGACCGCGGGTGCAGCAGGTTGTGCATGCTGCGCGCCTCCGCCGCCTGCTCGCGGGCCCGCGCCACCGCCAGCGACTCCTCGGTCGGGTCGATGTCGAACTCCAGGTGCACGACGCCTTCCTCCATCGCGCGCCGCACCTGGTAGCCGGCGTCCCGGAACACCCGCACCATCGCCGAGTTCTCCGCGAGGACCTCCGCGACGAACCGGCGCAACCCGCGCTCCTGGGCGGCGGCGGCCAGGTGCTCCAGCAGGATCGAGCCGAGACCGCGGCCCTGGTGCTGGTCCTGCACCACGAACGCCACCTCGGCCGAGTCCTGGTCGTCGAGCCGGTCGAAGCGCCCGACCGCCACGATGTCGTCGCCGAGCAGCGCCACCAGGGCCACCCGGTCCCGGTGGTCGACGGTGCTGAACCGCTCCACGTCCCGCTTCGGCATCCGCGGGTAGGGGCCGAAGTAGCGGAAGTAGCGAGTGCGGTCGCTGAGCCTGCCGTGGAAGGAGATCAGCTGGTCGGCGTCGTCCGGCGAGATCGGGCGCAGGTGCACGGTGCCGCCGTCGGAGAGCACGACGTCGGCCTCCCAGCTGTGCGGGTACGGCTTGCCGTCCCCAGAGCCGGGTCGGGACCGGTCGCCGGGCTGATCCGCGCCGGACGGTGGGCCCGCCGGGACCTGGTGGTCGGCGGTGGTGGGGTGGCCAGCGGGGCCGGATTGGTCGGACGGGCTGGATTGGTCGGACGGGCTGGGCTGGTCAGATGGGCTGGACGGGCCGGACTGGTCAGATCGGCCGGGCTGGTCGGGCTTGCCGAGCGGGCCGGACTCGTCCGCCGCGTCGGTCTGCTCGGACCTGGTCCGGTCGGGCCGCTGGGCCCCGGAGTCCGCTCGCGGTCCGGGCGTCGGCCGGGCCTCGTCCCGCCCCGCGTCCGCACGACCGCCGCCGTTCGCCCTGCGTCGCTTCGAGCCGCCCATCAACCAGCACCCTCTCAACCGCACCGGCGTCGAGCAGGCCGGGCGCACAGCGCCGCCGGTGCGGGTGCGCGTGCGCCGCCGAGGTCAGTCGCGGACATCGGCGGGGTCCAGACCGTGCAACGGGAACGACGCGTGCCGCGCGTCCCGGATCGCAGTGTCCACCGTGGACTCGGTCACCCCGGTCCAGGGTACGAAGGTCGGGTCCTCCCCATCCGTCAACGAAGTCGGCAGCGGAACGTTCCCCGCCACCTGCAGCGCGTGCGCCAGCCAGTCCGGTGGCAACGACGTCGCCGGGTCCAGATCGCGGTCCAGCGCGGTCGCCAGCAGGTGGGTCCAGCTGCGCGGCACGACCCGGTGCAGCGCGTAACCACCGCCGCCCAGCGCCACCCACTTGCCGCCCGCGCACTGCTCCGCCAGCTCCCGCAGCGCCTGGTAGCTCGCGCGCTGCCCGTCCACCGACATCGCCAGGTCCGCGAGCGGGTCCTCCCGGTGCGCGTCGGCACCGGCCTGGGTGACCAGCACCTGCGGGCGGAACTCGGCCAGCAGCGACGGCACCACGGCGTGGAACGCCCGCAGCCAGTCCGCGTCGCCCGTGCCCGGCGGCAACGCCACGTTCACCGCGGTGCCCTCCGCCCCGGGGCCTCCGGTCTCGGTGGCGAACCCGGTTCCCGGCCACAGCGTGATCGGGTGCTGGTGCAGCGAGACGGTCAGGACCCGCGGATCGTCGTAGAACGCCTGCTGCACGCCGTCGCCGTGGTGCACGTCGACGTCCACGTAGGCGACCCGCTCCACGCCCTGGTCGAGCAGCCAGGCGATGGCCACGGCGCAGTCGTTGTAGACGCAGAACCCGGCCGCCCGCTCCGGCATCGCGTGGTGCAGCCCGCCGGCGATGTTCACCGCTCGGTCGGCCTTCCCGGACAAGACCTGCTCGGCGGCGGTGATCGAGGCTCCGGCGACCAGTGCCGACGCCTCGTGCATCTGCTCGAAGATCGGGTTGTCCTCGGTGCCGAGCCCGTACCCGATGTCCCAGGCCGCGGTCGGCGCGGCGCGCACCGCCGCCAGGTAGTCCGGGCGGTGGACGCGCAGCAGTTCCGCCTCGGTGGCCGACCGCGGCGGCACCGGTGTCACGCCGTCGAGCACTCCCAACGACCTGGCCAGCCGCATCGTGAGATCCAGCCGGACCGGGTGCAGCGGGTGGTCACCGCCGAGGTCGTAGCCGAGGACCGACTCGTCCCACACCACAGCGCACTGGTTGCCCATGAGCCGGACGCTACCCGGCCCGTGGCGGCGCTCACAGTGGTCCGGAACACAGCCCCGGGCGGTCATTCCGCGAGCGGTCGTGCCCGTCAGCCCGGTTCGTCCCCCGTCTTCGCCGGCCGGCCCGGATCGGACGACCACTGCGACCAGGAACCCGAGTAGAGCGCGGCCGGATTTCCCGGACCGCTCAGGCCCGCGTGCTCCAGCGCGAGCAGCGCGGAGCACGCGGTGATGCCGGAACCGCAGTAGGCGCCGACCGGGCCGTCGGCGTCGACGCCCAGCTCGCGGAACCGTCGCGCCAGTTCCTCCGGCGCCCGCCAGGTCCCGTCCGCGGTGACGTTGTCGGCGAACGGGGCGTTGCGCGCCCCGGGGATGTGGCCGGGCCGCGGGTCGACCGGTTCCACCTCACCGCGGTACCGCTCGGGAGCGCGGGCGTCGAGCAACCGACCCGCCGCGGCCAGCCGGGCCGCCTCGTCGGCGTCGATCACCGGCAGCGAACCGGGCACCACCTCGAACTCGGTGGGCACGACCTCCGGCAGCTCGGCGGTGACGGGACGTCCGCCGCCGACCCAGGCCCGGTAACCGCCGTCGAGCACCCGGACCCGCGGGTGACCGGCCCAGCGCACCAGCCACCAGGCGCGCGCCGCCGCGGACCCGTCGGCGGCGTCGTACACGACCACCTCGCGGTCCGCGGCGACCCCGGCTCGGCGCAGCACCGCCTGCAGGTCGTCGGCGGCGGGCAGCGGGTGCCTGCCACCGGGACCCGGTGGCGCCGCGAGTTCGGTGTCCAGGTCCACGAACACCGCGCCGGGGAGGTGGTCGCGCTCGTAGGCCTCCCGGCCGGGTGGCCCGAGCAGGCTCCACCGCACGTCCAGCAGCACCGGCGGGCGCGCGCCCGCCAGCGACTCGGCAAGATCGTCTGCACTGATCAGCGGATCCATCGGACCTCCTGGATTGCTCGGGGACGGAACGGCTCGGTGAAAGGGGCCGAAAGCATGCTCCAACGGCGGAAACGCCTGCTCGGAAGCCACCGACCGGCGGTACGGCACCGGGACTAGAATCACAGGTGGGACCGCAAATCGGGGAGCCAGCGTGAACGATCTCATCGATACCACCGAGATGTACCTTCGCACCATTTACGACTTGGAGGAGGAGGGCGTCGTCCCGCTGCGCGCCCGCATCGCGGAACGCCTGGAGCAGAGCGGGCCGACCGTGAGCCAGACCGTGGCCCGGATGGAGCGCGACGGCCTGCTCACCGTCGCCGAGGACCGGCACCTGGAGCTCACCGAGGCCGGCCGCACCCGCGCCGTGCGCGTGATGCGCAAGCACCGGCTCGCGGAACGGCTGCTCGTCGACGTGATCGGCCTGGAGTGGGAACACGTGCACGACGAGGCGTGCCGCTGGGAGCACGTGATGAGCGAGGCGGTCGAGCGCAAGCTCGTCGCGCTGCTCGGCAACCCGTCCACTTCCCCGTACGGCAATCCCATCCCCGGTCTCGAAGAGCTCGGCGCGGAGCCGGCGACCGCGGCCATCGGTGAGTCCGACCTGAAGCGGGTCGACGAGATCGCCCGCAACGGTGGCGGCCAGGCAGTGGTGTGCCGGATCGCCGAGCACGTCCAGCTCGACCCCGACGTGATGAGCGAGCTGAAGCAAGTCGGCCTGATGCCCGCGGAGAACATCGAGATCGTGCCGGTCACCGGTGTGAACAAGCCGATCCAGGTGACGGGTCCCAAGGGCAGCACCCAGCTCGCCCCCGGCATCGCCCACGCCGTCCTGGTCCGCGCCCGGTGAGCCCCGCCGAGACCGCCGCCGAGGCGTTCGCCACCGAGCACGGGCGCGCTCCCGAGGTCGCCTGGTCGGCACCCGGCCGGGTCAACCTGATCGGCGAGCACACCGACTACAACGACGGCTTCGTGCTGCCGATCGCGCTGCCGCACCGGATCGCGGTGGCCGCGTCGCCGCGCACCGACGGCGTGCTGTCCGTGGCCACGCTGGGCGACGACGGCGTGCTGCACCGGGCCGAACCGGCCCCGCTGGACGCGCTGGCCCCGGGTTCGCAGACCGGGTGGGCCGCGTACCCGTCCGGCGTCGCGTGGGCGCTGCGCGGGCAGGGCGTCGAGGTCACCGGTGCCGATCTGGTCATCGCGGGCGACGTCCCCGCCGGAGCCGGACTGTCCTCCTCCCACGCGCTGGAGTGCGCGGTCGCGCTGACGCTGCTGGACCTGGCCGGCCGCCCCGCCGACGGCCCGGACGCCCCGGCGACCGCCGACATCGCCCGCTGGGTGCAGATCTCGGAGAACGACTTCGTCGGCGCCCCCACCGGATTGCTGGACCAGACCGCCTCGCTCAGCTGCACCGAGTCGCACGCGCTGTTCTTCGACGTGCGCTCCGGCGAGCTGGAGCAGATCCCGTTCGACACCGCGTCGGTGGGCCTGGAACTGCTCGTGATCGACACCCGGGCGAAGCACTCGCACAGCGAATCCGGCTACGGCGAGCGCAGGCGCGGCTGCGAGCACGCGGCCGACCTGCTCGGGGTCAAGGCGCTGCGCGACGTGTCGCTCGCCGAGCTCGACGGCGCGCTGGAGGTGCTCCCGGAGGAACTGCGGCCGCTGGTGCGCCACGTCGTCACCGAGAACGAGCGGGTCGTGACCACCGTCGCCGCGCTGGACGCCGGAGAGCTCGCCTCGATCGGTCCGCTGCTGACCTCCTCGCACGTGAGCATGCGCGACGACTACCGGATCTCCTGCCTGGAACTGGACGTTGCGGTGGACGCCGCGCTGGAAGCCGGTGCGCTGGGCGCCCGGATGACCGGCGGCGGGTTCGGCGGTTCGGCGATCGCGCTGGTGCGCGCGCAGGACCGGGAGGCGATCGGGCAGGCCGTGCTGAGCTCCTACGCCGAGCAGGGCCTGACGGAGCCGCGGCTGTTCACCGCGATCCCGGCCGCCGGCGCCGGCCGCGACCGCTGATCCGGCCCCGCGACGCGGCGTGGCCTTCGAGTTCGACGTACCAGGAAAGGCAGAACCTCCGTGAAGCTCCTCGTCACCGGCGGTGCGGGATATGTGGGCAGCGTGTGCGCGGCACGCCTGCTGGAGAACGGTCACCAGGTGACCGTGGTCGACGACCTCTCGACCGGCCACGCCGACGCGGTGCCGCCGGGCGCCACCTTCGTGCAGGCCGACATCGCCGAGGCGGCCGGTGACCTGCTCGCCGACGGCTACGACGGCGTGCTGCACTTCGCGGCGAAGTCGCTCGTCGGCGAGTCCATGGAGGACCCGCACAAGTACTGGCAGGGCAACGTGCTCACCTCGCTGCGCCTGCTGGAGGCGGTCCGCGAGCACGGCACGGCGCGGCTGGTGTTCTCCTCCACCGCCGCCACCTACGGCGAGCCGGACGTGGTGCCGATCCCGGAGGACGCGCCGACTCGGCCGACGAACACCTACGGTGCGACGAAGCTGGCCATCGACCACGCGATCAGCTCCTACGCCACGGCGCACGGGCTGGGTGCGGTGAGCCTGCGCTACTTCAACGTGGCAGGCGCGCACGGCGCCTTCGGCGAACGGCACGCCGTCGAGACGCACCTGATCCCGATCGTGCTGCAGGTCGCGCTGGGCAAGCGCGAGCAGGTGCAGATGTACGGCACCGACTGGCCCACCGAGGACGGCACCTGCGTCCGGGACTACATCCACGTCACCGACCTCGCCGACGCGCACCTGCTGGCGCTGGAGAACGCGCGGCCCGGCGAGCACCGGATCTACAACCTGGGCAACGGCACCGGGTTCTCGGTGCAGCAGGTGATCGAGACCTGCCGCGAGGTGACCGGGCACCCCATTCCGGCCGCAGTGGCGCCGCGGCGCGCCGGGGACCCGGCGACGCTGGTGGCGGCCAGCGACCGCGCCCGCGAAGAGCTGTCCTGGAAGCCGAAGCTGGCCGACCTGTCGGTCATCGTGCGCGACGCCTGGGAGTTCACCCGGGCTCGCGAACAGGGCTGAACCCCGCCGGTGCCCGTTCGCCCCGCGACCGGGCACCGGCCGGTCCGGCCGAGTGCGCACCGGCGCGCGGTGCCTGATCGTGGCGATCATGAGGACTCCTCCACTTCGATCATGAGCTGGGCATCGGTCATCGCGTCCTTGGCCACCTCGGACAGCTCCTTCGGCGAGATGCCCCGTTCGAGGGCCTGCCGCAGCAGGGTGCCCAGCGAGTGCTCGGGCCGGGCGGCCTCCACGCGCTCCAGCGCCACGCTCGCCATCGCCCCCTCCCCGCGCAGGTAGGCCGAGAACGCCAGCAGCGCGGCCACGTCGGCGACCTCGGGTTCCGGAGCCTTGCGCACCAGGCTCAGCCACAGCTGCTCGGCCGCCATCGCCGACTCGCCCAGCGCCACGCCGAGGCACAGGTCGCGCACCCGCTGGTCGTTCAGCGCGAGCAGGACGCGCAGCTGGTCGTCCTCGGTCAGCGCCTCGCCCGCCGCCGTCCGGCGGATTCCGGCGAAAGCGGTGGCCACGTCGTCGTGCACGTCGGTGCCGTCCCGCTCGGCGTCCTCGAGCAGGCTGTTCAGCCGGGCCGCCCAGCGGGCCGTGGTCCGCTCGGATTCGGGCGCCACCAGGTCCTGCAGTTCCCGGCGGCTGTCGAAGGTGACCGACCCGGACGCGGCCATCGCCGCGCTCAGCGCGGTGCGCTTGGGGTCCGGGATCTCCCCGCGGCAGGGCGGGTCGTCGTAGCAGCGCCAGGGACCGCCCGCGACGAGCCGGTCGGCCCAGATCTCGTGCAGCACGTCGATGCCGGCTGCGGCGAAACCCTCCCGCAGCAGCAGGATCAGCTCGCGGTGCGGGACGTCGTCGTCCACTTCGGACTCGTCCGGCTCCGACCGTGCGCCGCGGTCCGGCTCGGCGTGCGCGTCGGCGGACGGCTCGGGTTCGCCGCCCGGCGGGCCGTGCCCGCCGCCACCGTCCGGCCCGACGGCCACGACGATGACGCGATCGGCTCCGCGCCGCACCATCGGGCCCGCGGAGAGGTAGTCGATGACCGACCGTCGGTGTTCGGGCGGGGGCAGGTCGATCCGCAGCGTGAGGCAGAACGTCCCGAGGTCGCCGTCGGTGCGCAGGCCCAGCAGCACCAGGGAACCGGTCGGCGTGAACCCGAGCAGATGCGGAACGGCGGCGAGGATCTCGCCCGCGTCGCCGAGGTGGATGCGTGCGTTCAGCGGAGTGGTCATACCCAGAACATCGGGCAGCCCACCGCGGTCGCCGCAGGGTGGATTTCAGATCTGTGGATGAATCGGCGCCCTGTGGAAGAATTCCCCGGCACAGCGGGAAGAACTCACCTCCGGGTGACAGCGAATACGGTGGTCTTCTTCACCCCGTTGATCGTCACGCTCAGTTCTCCCTCCCCCGGGCGCACCCCGGTGAGCACCCCGGTGTCCGGATCGAACGCGGCCACCGCGTTCGGCCCCGCTTCCACCACCGGTCCGATGTGGACGGATCGGCCCGCCCACTCCGCGCTCACCGGATACCGCACGGGCACCGACCGGCCCTCCTGCGCCAACCGGGCCGCCACCTGCGCCGTGCCGCCCGCCGCGACCGGCGGCACCGGCAGCTCGATCCGGTCGACGCGCGGCCTCGTCTCCCAGCGCACCGGGCCCCGCCGGTCGCCCGGATCGATCCGCAGCAGGCTCCACCCGGTGAAACCGCCCGCGTCCGGCGCCGTGGCGGGCCGCTTGCCAGCGTTGCCGTTCACCTGCCGCGGAACACCGTCCACCGTGGAAGAGTGGAAGGTGCCGGCATGCCCGGCGACCAGCACCGCGGGCTTGCCCGAATCCCGCCGGAAATCGGCCAGCCACCGGCCGAGCAGCTCGGCCTCCTTCGGGTCCTCCAGCTGGGAGGCGTCCGTCGGACCCGGATCGCGCAACGGGTGGTGCAGGAACACCGACACCGAACGGACCCGCGGATCCCGGGCCGCGCCGTCCAACGCCGACCGCAGCATCCGGACCTGGTCGAACCCGCCGCCCAGCAACGAACCCGCCGAGGAGTCCAGCAGCACCGCCCTCGTCCCGGCCACGTCCGCCACCTGGTGGGTGGCGCCGAACTCGGCGGCGAACTCGCGCAGGTCCCCAGGTCCCGAAGCCTCGTGGTTGCCCGGCACGTAGTACCAGGGCACCCGATCCCCCACCTCCGACTCGATCACCCGGCGCGCCAGGTCGAAATCGGCCGCGGTCCCCCGGTCCACCAGATCACCGTTGATCACCAGCGCGTCCGGCCGAGCCGCCACCGCCTCGCGCAACGAGCGGCGGGCCGCCGCCACCAGCGGACCATCCGGTTCGTCGGCGGTGAACTGGGCGTCGCTGACCACCGCGATCCGCGCCGCACCCGGCGCGGGCGGCAACGTCCCGTTCCGCACCACCGACCGGTCCTGCGGTTCCGCATCGACCGGCACCTGCAGGTCCGGAGCGACCAGCGCGGTCAGGTCGTCGAACACCAGCCGGCCCGAGTACTGCCGTGCACCGTCCGGTTCGACCGCGTAGATCCGCTGCAACCGCACCGAACCGGAGGTGCCCACGGGCAGCGGCGCCTCCACGTAGCGCCACCCCGTCCAATCCACGTTCCGCGCCCAGTCCACCGTCGTGGCCACGCCCGCGGAATCGACCACGGAACCGCGCAGCCACGCGCCGCGGCCATCACCGTTCACCCACATCCCGAGCCGCTGCGTCCCCGGCCGCAGTGGGAGCGGTTCGGCGGCGTCGACGTACGCGGCTCGGGTCGTCGTGGCACCCGTCAACGAGTAGTCCAACGCCAGGCCGGGAGTGCCCGCGTGCCCCGGTGCCTCGTGCAGCGACGCCGACACCTGCTGCGGGAACACCGACGCCGCCCAGCCCGCCGGACCGTCCAGCGGCGCCAGCGGCTCCGGCCGCGACCCGGTGGTGACACCGAGGTGCGCGGTCAGGTCACCGACGCGGACGGTCACCGGCGACGTCGCCGACGGTGCCAGCGCCGCCACCGCGAACCCGTCGCCGTCCGGTTCGATCCGCACCGCGTCGTGGTCGTACTCCAGCCGCACGTCCGCCGGTTCCACCCAGGTCCGGAAGCCTTCGGCATCCTGCCCGAGCACCTGGAAACGCCCCCGCGCCCCCTCGTCCGGCAACTCGACCCGCCGCACGTCGGTGGTGATCGAAGCGGGTGGACCGAGGACCACCAGGTCCGCGGAGCCTCGCGCACCGGGCGCGCTCGCGGTGACCGTGGTCGTGCCGGGGGGTCCGGCGTGCAGCACTCCCCCGGTCACCCGGCCGCCGCCGATCGGCGACACCGACCACCGCGGCTCCGCGGGAACCGGCGCCCCGGTCTCGTCGTGGCCGTGCGCCGCCACCGCCCGGCTCAGCCCGGACAGCACCCGTTCCCCTTCGGACGGTTCGACCCGGAAACCGCGCAACCGCCCGCTGCCCACCGCCGTCGCGAATCCGATCCCGTTGGGCACCGGGCGCAGCTCGCCGTCCGAGGGCGCATTGCGCACCTCGGCCGATGCCGCGCCGCGCTCCCGCGCCAGCAGCGTCGACGAACCACCCCCGTCGAGGTTGATCGCGTCCGACGCACCCAGCTCCCGCAACCGCTCGGCCAGTTCCCGTTCCGTCGCTCCGCGACTGTCGGCCTGCCTGCCGTCGATGGTGACCAGCCACATCCGGGACCCGTCGGCGGAGAACCCCGCCGCGGTCCGCGGGTGCAGCGCGGTGTCGTCGACGGGCTGCACCGCCCCGTCGCGCAGCAGCACTTCGTTCCCGCCGATCGCCACGTCCGCCGGGCCGTCCGTCCGCGGCCGGTACCGCACCGAGACCCGATCGCCCGGCCGCAGCGAGCCGAGCGCGGCCGCCCCGGCACCGGTTCCGAGCAGACGCACCGAGCCCGCCGGTACCGGTCCCTCCGCCGGAACGGGCCGCACCTGGGACACCACGTCGCCCGCGAGCTCCACCTCCAGCACCGGGGCCGAACCGTCCACTGCGGACTTCCGCGAAGCAGCTCCCCAGTACGACGTGTAGAGCCCGATGCCGTCCGCCGCGACGTGCGGGGAGTTCAGGTCGGTGATCGGCGTCGTCCCGCCATCGGGCCGGGTCAGCTCCGCGGCCAGGAACACCTGCATCAAGCGCCCCGCGGATCCGCCGACCGCGGCGACGTCGTTGTGCCCCGCCGCCGGTGCGGACAGCAGCTCACCGCCCGACATCGCGGCGCCCAGCGGGGCACCGGACGCGTCGATGTCGAAGAAGTCGCCGTTCACCCCGGCGACCGCGCCGGAGAGCTGCTCGGTCAGCGGAGCCCGCGCCGACGCCGAACCAGGACTCAGGTATTCGGCCCGCAGCCCGGCCCCGGCCAGGTCGGCGGTCAGCACGTCGCCGCGCACCCAGCCCTCCGGCTCGTACCGGTCGAACTCGGTCAACCGCAGGCCCGGCGCGATCTCCGACGTCTCCCGGAACGTGTCGAAACCGTCCGGGCCGGCCGATCTCGTGGTGGCCGAGCGGACGCTGACCGGTCCGCGCTCGGCGGCGGAGGCACCGGGAACGTCCTCCACCGGCGGTGGCCCCAACGGCGCCGCGCTCGCGGCGGGTGCGGTCATCGCACCGGCCAGCACCGCCCCCGACAGCCCCAGCACCAGACCGCGCGACCTCATGCGCCCTCCCCGATCACCCCGGAACCTCGGCGCACCAGCAGACCGCACCGGCACGACCGGAGGCGAGCGCCCAGCTGAACAACACTCGAACAGCCCACACCGATCACCGGATGCGGTTCCGCGATGATCCGGTTCCACCGCAGCCGCCGGTAGAGTCGGCCACGACGATCCGGACCAGCAGGAGGATTCGGCCATGCGCAGCGTTCCGCCCGCCCTGCTCAGCTCGGCAGGCCTGATCGGCGGTTTCGCCGTCACCCGGGTGCAGCGGCACCGCTCGTGGAGCGGGCTGGTCGCCGGAGTGGGCGGCCTGGCGGCGGTGGAGAGCTGCCGGCGGCGCAGCGGTGCCGGGCGCGCGCTGCTGCTCGGCGGGGCCTACGCGGCCGGGCTCGCCGGTTCGCACCCGCTTGCCCGGCACATCGGGGCGTGGCCCGCGGTCGGCACCGCGACCGCCGGAGTCGCCCTCGCGGCACACCTGCTCTCCCGCCACGACTGACCACCCCGTCGGCAGGTCCCGACATGCGAAGAGGGTGGCCCGGCATCGTGCCGGACCACCCTCCGCGTCGGCGAGGCACCGCTACCCGCAGGCCAGCGCCTCGTCATCGGGTCAGCTGCAACCCGAGGTGGAACCGCAGCCCTCGCACAGGTAGCAGGAGCCGGACGGGCGCATCTTCGTGCCGCAGGTCATGCACAGCGGCGCGTCGGCGGCCTTGCCCAGCCGCAGCTCCAGCAGCTCGGTGGAGCTGCCCGCGCGGTGCTCGTCGTCCTCGCCCCGCGATCCCGCGACCGAGGAGTCCACCGTGGACCGCATGGTGTCCAGGTCGACCTCGCCACCGCCGGTGGAGCCCGAGTCGTACTCCGCAGTCTGCGCGGTGCGCTCGTCGGAGGTGAAGATGCCCAGCTGCGCGCGCTTCTCGTAGGGCAGGTAGTCCAGCGCCAGCCTGCGGAACAGGTAGTCGAGGACGCTGCCCGCCATCCGCACGTCCGGGTCGTCGGTCATGCCCGCCGGCTCGAAGCGCAGGTTCTGGAACTTCGAGACGTAGAACTCCAGCGGGATGCCGTACTGCAGACCCACCGAGATCGACATCGAGAAGGCGTCCATCACGCCCGCCAGCGTCGAACCCTGCTTGCCCAGCTTCACGAAGATCTCGCCGAGGCCGCCGTCCGGGTACGAACCGGCGTGCAGGTAGCCCTCGGCACCGCCCACCGTGAACGAGACCGTCTGGCTCGGGCGCTTCTTCGGCAGGCGCTTGCGGACCGGGCGGTACTCGATCTGCTTCTCGACGGCCTTCTCCGCGGAGGCCTTGTCGCCCTTGCCCGCGGACAACGGCTGGCCGACCTTGCAGTTGTCCCGGTAGATCGCCAGCGCCTTGAGGCCGACCCGCCAGCCCTCGAAGTAGATCTCCTCCACGTCGGCGACCGAGGCGGCCTCCGGCATGTTGACCGTCTTCGAGATGGCGCCGGACAGGAACGGCTGCACCGCGGCCATCATCCGCACGTGGCCCATCGGCGCGATGGAGCGCTCGCCCATCGCGCAGTCGAACACCTCGTAGTGCTCGGGGCGCAGGCCAGGGGCGTCCACCACGTGGCCGTGCTCGGCGATGTACTCGACGACCGCCTCGATCTGCTCTTCCTGGTAGCCCAGCGCCTTCAGCGCGCGCGGGACCGTCTGGTTGACGATCTGCATCGAGCCGCCGCCGACCAGCTTCTTGAACTTCACCAGCGCGAGGTCCGGCTCGACCCCGGTGGTGTCGCAGTCCATCATCAGGCCGATGGTGCCGGTCGGGGCCAGCAGCGAAGCCTGCGCGTTGCGCCAGCCGTTGCGGGCACCGATCTCCAGGCCGTCCTGCCACACCTTGGTGGCCAGCTTGTGCACGGCCACGTCGTTGCGGTGGTAGGTACGGACCAGGTCGTTGGCCGCGGCGTGCTTGCGCATCACGCGCTGGTGCGCGTCGGCGTTGCGGGCGTAGCCCTCGTACGGGCCGACCGCGCCGGCCAGCTCCGCGGAGCGCTTGTACGCGGTACCGGTCATCAGCGAGGTGATCGCCGCGGACAGCGCACGGCCGCCGTCGGAGTCGTACGCGTGCCCGGTGGCCATGAGCAGAGCGCCCAGGTTCGCGTACCCGATGCCGAGCTGGCGGTACTTGCGGGTCGTCTCGCCGATCGCCTCGGTCGGGAAGTCCGCGAAGCTGATCGAGATGTCCATCGCGGTGATGACCAGCTCGACGGCCTTCTCGAACAGTTCCGCGTCGAAGGTCAGGTCCGAGCGCAGGAACTTCATCAGGTTCAACGAGGCCAGGTTGCAGCTGGAGTTGTCCAGGTGCATGTACTCCGAGCACGGGTTGGAGGCCGAGATCCGGCCGCTCTCCGGCGCGGTGTGCCAGTCGTTGATCGTGCCGTCGTACTGGATGCCCGGGTCGGCGCTCTCCCACGCCGCCTTGGCCATCTTCCGGAACACGTCGCGGGCCTGAACGGTGTCCACGACCGAGCCGTCGGTGCGGGCGCGCAGGTTGAACGGCCCGTCGCTCTCCACGGCGCGCATGAACTCGTCGGTGACGCGCACCGAGTTGTTCGCGTTCTGGTACTGCACCGAGGACATGTCGGCGCCACCGAGGTCGACGTCGAAGCCCGCGTCGCGCAGCGCGCGGATCTTGCCTTCTTCCTTGGACTTGGTCTCGATGAACTCCTCGACGTCCGGGTGGTCCACGTCGAGGATGACCATCTTCGCGGCCCGGCGGGTAGCGCCACCGGACTTGATGGTGCCCGCGGACGCGTCCGCACCGCGCATGAACGACACCGGACCGGAGGCGGTGCCGCCCGAGGACAGCAGCTCGCGGGAGGAGCGGATCCGGGACAGGTTCAGGCCCGCGCCGGAACCGCCCTTGAAGATCAGGCCCTCTTCCTTGTACCAGTCGAGGATCGACTCCATCGTGTCGTCCACGGACAGGATGAAGCACGCGGAGACCTGCTGGCGCGAGCTGGTGCCCACGTTGAACCACACCGGCGAGTTGAAGCTGAACACCTGGTGCAGCAGCATCCAGGTCAGCTCGTGCTCGAAGATCTCCGAGTCCGCCTCGGTGGCGAAGTAGCCGTGCTCGACGCCGGCGCGCACGTAGGTGTGCACGACCCGGTCGATCAGCTGCCGCAGGCTGCCCTCACGCTGCGCGGTGCCCTGCGCCCCCCGGAAGTACTTGCTGGTCACGATGTTGACCGCGTTCAGCGACCAGAAGTCGGGGAACTCGACCCCGCGCTGCTCGAAGTTGACCGAACCGTCGCGCCAGTTGGTCATCACCACGTCCCTGCGCTCCCACGACACCTCGTCGTAGGGGTGCACCCCCTCGGTGGTGTAGACGCGCTGCACCCGGATGCCCTCGGTACGGGCATCTGAATCCGGCTCCCCCGCGGCGCCGGCCGGGCTGCCCACGGTCTCTGTCATGACCTGTCCCTCTTCCCTGTTGCTCGCTCGTGCGTTCCCGGCACCGTCCGGGGTGTTCCCGGAGTGGTGCCGGTGCATCCCACCCGCATTCGACGGCTCGCGCCTGACGTGCCGCCGCTTCGACCTAGCCACCGGTGCTCCCCTCGGCGACCTGCGCGACCGCGCCTGCGCCGGCTGCGGCCCGGAGGTCGGCGATCTCCTCCTCGAAGTCCTCCACGGAGGAGAACGCCCGGTAGACGCTCGCGAACCGGAGGTACGCCACCTCGTCCAACTCCCGCAGCGGCCCCAGGATCGCGAGTCCCACCTCGTGGCTGGACAACTCCGACACACCTCGGGAGCGGACCGCGTCCTCGACGCGGTGGGCGAGCTGCTGCAGCGCGTCCTCCTGCACGGGACGGCCCTGGCAGGCGCGCCGCACCCCCCGCACCACCTTCTCGCGGCTGAAGGGCTCGGTGACGCCGGAGCGCTTCACCACCGACAGCACGAGCTCCTCGATCGTGGTGAACCGGCGACCGCACGACGGGCAGGATCGCCTGCGTCGGATCGCCTGGCCCTCTTCGACCTCGCGCGAGTCGACCACTCGCGAGTCATCGCCTCGGCAAAACGGGCACCGCATCGGACTCACCCCCTCCCCGGCATCATCGTCATCCACACCATCGAGCCCACCGGTGCCACTCACGTTAGGTGGACGCGCGAATACTCCGCGATCGCAACCCATGGAGTAACTACACCGGCGTAACTACTAGATGTTGTGGTCGACTCTAATCCGCCCCCGAAAGGGAAGCAAACCGACCCACCCCGTCCTGCCCGGTCGGGTGACACCGGACCCGACGACCTGCGGAAGCCCTCCCGGCCACCCCCGCGAAACCGCCGGCGGGCCCGCTCGGACGTCAGCCGCGCTGCGCGGGCACCACGAGAGCGCGCCCTAACGCGGGCGCCGCCGGATCGAGCCGGTTGAGCTCCACGATCCGCCCGACGACCGCACCCTGGTCACTGTCCGGAGCGAACCGGGCCGCCACCGACCACAGCGTGTCGCCGTCGTCGACGCGCACGACCGCAGTAGCATCCGGCACCGGCCGTGCGCCCGAGTCGAGCGCGAGCAGGCCGAACAGGAGGACTCCGACGAATGCGCAGGCACCCACCGCGGCCAGCCACGCGCACTCGCGGATCGCGCCGAACCACCGGGCCCGCGCGGATACGAGGACGGGAGCGGACGGAGCCGCGGCCACCTCGGCGGGGAACACCGGACGACCGCGTTCCCCGCGCGGCCGACCGGCCGGAGCCGTCGACGGTTCCATCGTCGCAGCGCCGGATCGCGACGGGGACATCGCACCGGACATCGCCACCATGAGCACCTCCAGCATCAGGGCCTCGGGGCGGCCCGCTGATCGTTCCATGATCGAAAAGGTGTTCGATCGAACCTGCGTGCGATTGTGTACCAGCGGCACCGGAAAAAGCCAGAGGTGCGGCCAAATTAACTCGAACAGGTGTTTGATCTTCCACTTCACCCCGTCTACTGTGGAAATCGGAGTCACGAGCAGTCCCGTTCACGAGGACAGGAGGCAGTGGTGGTCAGCAACACGACCGAATCGATCAACGGCGAACTCGGCGGCACGTCCGACGGCGCCGGATCGGCGAACGGTTCTCGCGGCGCAGAGGCGATCGTGACCGACATCAAGAGCGGTATCGCGGCGGAGCCGGCGAGTGCGCCCGCGGTCCCCGAGCAGCCCGCCACCGACGAGCTCAGCGACCGGCAGCTCAAGGTGCTCGAGTCGATCCGCAGCTGGATGCGCGACCACGGGTACCCGCCGAGCGTGCGGGAGATCGGCGACGCGGTGGGCCTGACGTCCACTTCCTCGGTCGCCTACCAGCTGCGGGTGCTGGAGCGGAAGGGCTTCCTGCGGCGCGATCCGCACCGGCCGCGCACGGTCGGCGTGCTGGTGGCCGACTCCGAGCAGTCCGAGCTCGCCGGGCGTCCCAAGCCCGCCTACGTCCCGGTCGTGGGCCGGATCGCGGCCGGTGGCCCGATCCTGGCCGAGGAATCGGTCGAGGACGTCTTCCCGCTGCCGAAGGAGATCGTCGGCGAGGGCTCGCTGTTCCTGCTCCAAGTGGTCGGCGACTCGATGACCGACCTGGCGATCACCGACGGCGACTGGGTCGCGGTCCGCCAGCAGCCGGACGCCGAGAACGGCGACGTGGTGGCGGCGATGATCGAGGGCGAGGCCACGGTCAAGACCTTCAAGCGCACCGACGAGCACGTCTGGCTGGTGCCGCACAACGAGGCCTACCAGCCGATCCTGGGTGACGACGCGACGATCCTCGGCAAGGTCGTCGCGGTGCTGCGCCGGCTCTGATCCCCCGCGGCCCGATGGTCGGCGGCGCAGCGGTCGAAAGCCCAGCGATCGAAAGCACAGCGGTCGGCGACTCGTCGGGTGACGGCCCGGTCGGCGTGCTGACGGCCGGCGGCACGATCAGCGACGGCGCATCCGGACGAGGAAGTACAACAGCAGGGCGGCGAGGCCACCGGCGACGACGAGCGCGGGACCGGTGGAGAGCAAGGTCCCGTCCACTCCGGTCTCCTCGTCGGATCCGGGAGCGGACGGATCGCCCGCGGGCGGTGCCAGGTCCTCCGACTCATCGGTCCCCGGCTGATCGGTCCCCGGCACCGGCGCCTCGGTGGACTCCGGTCCGGCTCCGGTGTCGAGCAAGGCCGCGGCACCGGGCAGCACCTGCACCGGCTGGAGACCTTCCGAACTGATCACCAGGGACCCGTCCGGTTCCCAGGCGATCGCCTCGCCCTGCGGCTCCGGCGGCAGCCGCAACGCCACCGGCGGTCGTCGCAGCGCGGCTGGAACGTCGCCGTCCGGAGCGTGGAACAGGTAGACCTCGGTGTAGGTGCGGAGCGCGATCAACGTCCCGTCCCCGCTCACCGAGCCACCCGTCACCAGCCGGGTGCCGATGCCCTTGATCGGGCCGTCCGGCGAGTCGGTGGTGGGCAACGCGAGCTCCCCGACCCGTTCCCACGGCACGGTCCCGTCGGCGACGAGGGGTGCGGCCGGTCGATACACGAAGGCCATGCCGAACGGCTCCTTGGTGACCACGTGCGGCGTGCCGTTCCGGTCCAGCAGGATCGCCTCGGCGTCGTGCGGGCGGTCCGGGTACGTCAGCCGGTACAACTGCGAATCACCGTCCGCCGTCAGCCGGTGCAGGGCCACGGTCGAACGCGCCCGCCGGTTGTCCCCGGTGTCGGCCAACCACACCGCACCGTCCGGGGCCAGCGCCAGGTCTTCGACGTCGTAGGGATCGGTCGGTGAAGTCCACTCCGCCCTGACCTCGCAGGTTTCCCGGTCCAGCAGCGCGACCCGCAGCGAGCTCCCACCGTCGTCGACCGCGTACCAGTAGCGCCCGTCCGAGGCCAGCCCGGACAGCTCGGTCAGGCCCGGGTCGGTGACCCGGCAGCGCTGCACCGCAGCGGGGAGCTCCTGCGCCGCGGCCACCTCCGCGGCTCCGGTGGCGAGTCCGAACAGCACCAGCACCGCGGTCAGCGCGCCGCCCCGCCGCACCGACGGGACCGACCGGCGCGCAGGCGCAGGACGCCCGGGTCGAGGACCGTTCACGCCGAGGATCACCGCGCAGCGGTGGCGGCCCGGACCACGAGCGCGCGGTCACGGGCCGGAACCGGCCGCACGCCGCTCATCCGACGGCGACGAAGGGCTGCAGCGCCCCGGCCAGGTCGGGCCGGACCTTCGCCCGCACCCGGGTGCCGTCGGCCGTGTGCTCCTCGGCCACCAGCTCGCCCTCGGCGTGCACCCGGGCGACCAGCTCACCGCGGGTGTACGGCACCAGCGCGTCGATGAGCACGTCCGGCCTGGGCAACCGATCCGAGATGATCTCGCGGAGGGCGGCGATGCCCTCTCCGCTGTGCGCCGAGACGAACACGGCCCCGGGCAGCAGCTGCCGCAGCTCGGCGAGGCGGGTGGCGTCGACCTGGTCGACCTTGTTCACCACCAGCAGCTCCTCCGGCACCGGCGCGCCGTGCTCCTCGGCGATGTCGGAGACGACGGTGCGCACCGCCGCCACCTGCTCGTGCGGCTGCGGCTCGGACCCGTCCACCACGTGGACCAGCAGATCGGCGCCGGTCACCTCCTCCAGCGTGGAGCGGAAGGCCTCCACCAGCTGGTGCGGCAGGTGCCGGACGAAACCGACCGTGTCGGTCAACGTGTACGGCCTGCCGTCGGGCGTCTCGGCCCGGCGGGTCGTCGGGTCGAGGGTCGCGAACAACGCGTCCTCGACCAGCACCCCGGCGCCGGTGAGCGCGTTGAGCAGGCTGGACTTGCCCGCGTTGGTGTAGCCGGCGATGGCCACACCCGCCACGCGCTGCGCCTCGCGCCGCCCGCGCTTGGTGCTGCGGATGGTGCTCATCGCCTTGAGCTCGTTGCGGAGCTTGCTGATGCGCTTGTGGATGCGCCTGCGGTCGGTCTCCAGCTTCGTCTCACCGGGACCACGGGTGCCGACGCCGCCGTTGGCGCCACCGGCACGACCACCGGCCTGCCGGGACATCGCCTCACCCCAGCCGCGCAGCCGCGGCAGGAAGTACTGCAGCTGGGCGAGCTCGACCTGCGCCTTGCCCTCCTTGGAGCTGGCGTGCTGGGCGAAGATGTCCAGGATCAGCGCGGTCCGGTCGATGACCTTGACCTTCAGCTTGTCCTCCAGCTGGCGCAGCTGGCCCGCGGAGAGCTCGCCGTCGCAGATGACGGTGTCCGCACCGGTGGAGATCACGACTTCGCGCAGTTCCTTGACCTTGCCGGACCCGACGTACGTCGCCGGATCGGGCCGCGGCCTGCGCTGCACCAGCCCGTCGAGGACTTCCGAACCGGCCGTCTCGGCGAGCCGGGCCAGTTCGGCCAGCGAGCTCTCGGCGTGCTCGGCGTCGCCTTCGGTCCAGACCCCGACCAGCACCACGCGTTCCAGCCGCAGCCGCCGGTACTCGACCTCGGTGATGTCCGCGAGTTCGGTGGACAGCCCGGCGACGCGGCGCAGCGAGTTGCGCTCTTCGAGCTCCATCTCGCCGGCGGACGGGTCGTGGAAGCCGGCCGCGTCGTCGTCGAAGCCGAACGGGCCGTCGTCGAGGGAGTCGAAGTGGCCGTCGTCGTAGCGGGAGTCCTCGGGGAGGTCGTCCCGGACGTCATCGGATGCCGTGCGGGCGTTCCCGTCGCGGGTGCCCGCCTCATGTGACCACAGTGCGGATTTCTTCATATCGGCACCATTGTCCCACGGCACGCGAGTGGTTTTCACCCTTCGACCGGGGTGATGGCGGTCAGCCGCCCGCGAGCTGCCGCCACCAGTCCGCGTCGATCCGCCCGCCGCCGACGAGGACGGCGGGTCCGGTGAGCAGCGTGGTCGTGGCGGTCACCTCGACGTGCACGGTGCCACCGGGGATGTCGACGGTGCGGCTGCCGGTCGTCTCGCCGTCGGCGCGGAGGGCCGCGACGGCGGCCGCGACGGTGCCGGTCCCGCAGGAGCGGGTCTCGCCGACGCCGCGCTCGTGCACCCGCATCCGCACCCGTCCGGGTGAGGTGGGGCGGACGAATTCGACGTTGACGCCGTTCGGGAACAGCCCGGTGTCGTGCGCAGGGGCTTCGGCGAGGTCGAGGGCGTCGAGGTCGGCGTCGGTGACGCACGCCAGGTGCGGGTTGCCGAGGTCCACGGCCACGCCCGGGAACTCCCGGCCGCGCAGGGTCGCGGTGGAGTCGCCGAACACGTTCGCCGTGCCCATGTCGACGGTGCTCCCACCGTCCGGGTGGGTGCGGACCCGCCGGAGCCCGGCGCGGGTGCCGACGGGGAACTCGGTGCCGGTGACCAGCCCGGAGTCGACGAGGTAGCGGGCGAAGACCCGGACCCCGTTGCCGCACATCTCGGCGATCGAACCGTCCGCGTTGCGGTAGTCCATGAACCACACGTCCGGGTGGATGTCGCCGGGCGCGTCCGGGACGGCCGCGGTGGGGACGACGCGCAGCACGCCGTCGGCCCCGAAGCCGCGGCGCCGGTCGCAGAGCGCGCGCACGTGCGCGTCAGTGAGCTTCAGCTCGCCGTCCGGGTCGGGCAGCACGACGAAGTCGTTCTGCGTGCCGTGGCCCTTGGCGAACTCTGGTCCTTCGGAAAACCGCACGTCCGCGAGTCTACGTGCGCAGCAGTGCGCGGACGGCGGGCACCGCGTCGGCCGGTTCGGGCACCAGCCACCGGATGCGGTCGTCGCGGCGGAACCAGGAGCGCTGCTTGCGCACGAACCGCCGGGTGAGCCGGGCGGTTTCGGCGGCGGCCGCGGCCATGTCGCCGGAGCCGTCGAGCTCGGCGAGGACCTGCTGGTAGCCGAGGGCGCGGGAGGCGGTGCGCCCGTGCCGGAGGCCCTGCTCGACGAGTGCGCGGACCTCGGCGACCAGCCCGTCGTCGAACATCCGGGTGACGCGCCGGTCCACCCGGTCGTCGAGCTCCGCGACCGGCCGGTCCAGGCCGACGAGCACGGTGCCGTGGCGCGGCGGGCCGGGCACGGGCAGGTTCGCGGAGAACGGTTCGCCGGTGATCTCGATGACCTCCAGCGCCCGCACCAGGCGTCGCCCGTTGGAGGCGAGGATGGCTTCGGCTGCGGACGGGTCGAGTTCGGCGAGGCGGCGGTGCAGCGCGTCCGATCCGCGTTCGGCGAGTTCGGCCTCCCAGCGCGCCCGCACCTGCGGATCGGTGCCGGGGAACCGGAGGTCGTCGAGGACGGCCTGCACGTAGAGCCCGCTGCCGCCGACGAGCACGGGGGTGCGGCCGCGGGCGAGCACGTCGTCGACGGCGGCGCGCGCGTCGCGCTGGTAGGCGGCCACCGAGGCGGCTTCGGTCACGTCCAGCACGTCGAGCAGGTGGTGCGGCACGCCGCGCCGCTCCTCGGCGGTGAGCTTGGCGGTGCCGATGTCCATGCCCCGGTAGAGCTGCATCGCGTCGGCGTTGACGACCTCACCGCCGAGTTCGGTCGCGAGTGCGACGGCGAGGTCGGACTTGCCGGTGGCGGTGGGCCCGACGATCGCCACCGGTCGAGCTGGGGATGCGGCGGACACGGAGGGGACTGTAAGGCCTGCCACCGGTCGGGGGTCGCGGAGGTCGGTCAGCCGGTCCGGGTCCAGACGCCCGCGTGGTAGGTGATGCCCAGCGGGGTGTCGGAGTACAGCGGTTCGGCCCGCCAGGTCCCGCGCGAGGCGGCTCCGGCGGCGACCTGCCAGGCGGCGCGGCTGTGCACGCCCAGCTCGGCGCACTCCCGGGGGTCGAGGCCGAGCAGCGCGGCGCGGTCCACGTCGCGCAGCGCGTGGCGCAGCACCTCGTCGAGGACTTCGGCGCGCGGGTCCGGCGGGTGCGGGGAGCGTTCGTCGCGGTGGCTGCCGCCTTCGGCGAGCACCAGCAGCGCCGTCTCCGGCCCGACCCGGTCCAGCCGTTCACCCAGTTCAGCGGCCTGCTCGGCGGGTGTGTCGGGGTCGAGCAGCCGCATCCGCACCGACGCGGCGCCCGCTCGGGCGCGCAGCAGCCCGGCGATGAGCGCGGGCAGCGGCAGCTCCGGGTCCGGGGTCGTGCGCTGGTGTTCGTGCAGCGAGACGGGGACGTCGACGCCGTACCCGGCGAAGGTGCCCGTCGTGCCCGGCGCGAGTTCGAGAGGACCGGAACGATCTACCCCGACCGCCACCCATTCGGTTGCGGATTCGGTCAAAATGGTGGTGGCGCGCAGGCATGCGCGCCGCACCGGCTCGATCACCGGAGCGGACCGCACGGTCAGTTCGGGGACGAGCAGCGGTGGGTACGGCACCACGGCGATGCGGGTGATCACACCCGTGCACGGTAGAGGTCACGGTCAGCGGTGAGCGGAGCAGGCATCCGATCGGTGGACGCGGGCGTTCGAGGCGCCGGCCCGCGGCCGGTGCGCTCGGCCGGGCGAACCGCGCGGAGGACCGCCGGAATTCCGGCTCGGGTGCCGACCTGTTTGAATGCGCCAGCGGAGATCGGACTCGACGCCCGAGTCCGGATCGCCGCGCACCGGCCCCGCACGTGCGGGGCGCCCGTGCCCGGCACGGGCACCGAAGCGGGTACCCGAGGAGGATTCCGGTCATGACGCACCAGGACACGACCCCCGACAGCACTGCGGGCGCCACGCCCGATGCGGCCGCGGCCGCCGCTGGGACCGGGTCCACCTCGACGGCGCCCTCGGTCCCGGCCGCTTCGGCGCACCCGGAGCAGTGGGGCCGGGTCGACGAGGCCGGCACCGTGTGGGTGCGGACGGCCGACGGCGAGCGCGAGGTGGGTTCGTGGCAGGCCGGTGAGCCCGCCGAGGGCCTGGCGCACTTCGCGCGGAAGTTCGACGACCTGCGCACCGAGGCGGAACTGCTGGAGAACCGGCTCAACAGCCGGTCCGGGGACGCGAAGCAGTCGCTGACCAGCGCCAAGCACCTGCGCGACGGGTTGGCCGATGCCGCCGTCGTCGGTGACCTGGCGGCGCTGGGCGCGCTGGCCGAGCACCTCGTGCAGCACGCCGAGCTGGCCGTCGAGGAGGCGAAGGCGCACAAGGAGCAGGCCCGCACGGATGCGGTGGCCCGCAAGGAGGCGCTCGCCGCCGAGGCCGAGCAGATCGCCGCGGAGGCCACGCACTGGAAGTCCGCCGGGGACCGGTTGCGCGCGATCCTCGAGGAGTGGAAGTCGGTGCGCGGCGTGGACCGCAAGACCGACGAGCAGCTGTGGCGCCGGTTCTCGAAGGCCCGCGACGCGTTCAACCGCAGGCGCGGCTCGCACTTCGCCGACCTGGACCGGCAGCGGGCCGCGGCGAAGGCCCGCAAGCAGGAGCTGGTGGAGGCCGCCGAAGCGCTCACCGAGTCCACCGATTGGGGGGCGACGGCGGCGCGCTACAAGGAGCTCATGGCCGAGTGGAAGGAGAGCGGCCGGGCTCCGAAGGACAGCGATGACGCGCTGTGGCAGCGGTTCCGGGGCGCGCAGGACGCGTTCTTCGCCCGCCGGTCGGCGGCGTTCTCCGAGCGCGATGCCGAGTTCGCCGAGAACGCGAAGCACAAGGAAGCACTGCTGGTCGAGGCGGAGGCGATCGATCCGGGCGCGGACCTGCACGCCGCGCAGGCCCAGTTGCAGCGCATCCAGCAGCGCTGGGACGAGGCCGGGAAGGTGCCGCGCGAGCGGATGCGGGAGCTGGAGGGCAGGCTGCGCACGGTCGTGGACCGGGTCCGGTCGGCTTCCGACGCGCAGTGGCGGCGCACCGACCCGGAGGCGCAGGCCCGCGTCGACCAGTTCCGGGAGCGCGTCGAGCAGTTCGAGGCGCAGGCGGAGAAGGCGCGCGCGGCGGGCGACGCGAAGCGGGCCAAGAAGGCCGACGAGCAGGCCGACCAGTGGCGGGTCTGGCTCGCCGCAGCCGAACAGGCCATGGCCGACCGCTGACCCGAAGCCCGCCCTGCTCCCAGGGCGGGCCACACCAACCCCCACGAAGCGCCTTCTCATCCTGTCAGCGGCGAAGCCGCTGAACAGCGACCACGCACGCAACCGGCCCCG
Source organism: Saccharopolyspora sp. NPDC047091 (assembly GCF_040643635.1). NCBI lineage: Bacteria > Bacillati > Actinomycetota > Actinomycetes > Pseudonocardiales > Pseudonocardiaceae > Saccharopolyspora > Saccharopolyspora sp. NPDC047091. Next base: position 108,348 of record NZ_JBEYUS010000002.1, on the reverse strand, counting down.
CCGCGGGTTCTCAGCGCTGTCCTCGCGAGGACGGCGTTTTCGCCTGTGGCGGAGCCACCGGTGAAAACGATCCCGCAGCGAGGAAAGCGCTGAGGTTCGGCCACCTCACCACGAAGCAGAGCGAGCAGGGCCGGACATCAAGGCCTGGTCAAGACCACGCGGAGCCATTGGACCGCTAGTACGACCATGCACAACGCCGCCAGGACAAGCCCCCAGGAGGGCCCGCCCGCGGGGGTGGTCTGCCGGGACCAGATGGCGATCATGCCTTCGAAGGACACGATGATCGCGGCCATTCCCGCGACCCAGGCGACGGCCCAGCGGCGGGTGACGAGCGCGAGCGAGCCGATGAGCACGCCGACGATGGTGGCGTTGATCGAGAAGAGCCGGGGCAGCAGCCCGACCTGCAGCGCGGGGTCGGCGTGGCCGAGAAGGATCTGGAGGCCGGTGGCGTCGCCGATCCACGGCAGCAGCGAGCTGGCGACCAGCACCAGGATGACGCCGGCGATGACCACGGCGGTGCTGCCGGGGTCGATGCGGCGCAGCAGTTCGCGTTCGGACCGGGCCCGTTCCTGCCGGTCCGCCTGCTCGGGGGTGTTCGCCTGGTCGGTCGGTTCGGCGCGTTGCACGTCGGTCCCTTCTCGCGAGTCCTCACCCGGTCCGGTGCCGCCGGGGCCGCTTCCCCCAGGCCCGCCGGTGGTCCCAGGCCCGCCGGTCGTCCCAGGGCCGCCGGTCGTCTCGGGGCCGGGGGTGTCGTCCGGTTCGGGACGAGGCTGATCGCTCAACAGCCGCATCCTTGTTCGGCGGCGGGCTGCGCCGCGGGGGCGCCGAAACCGGGCAGTCCGAGGACGACCCCGGAGGTCTTGGGCTTGCGGCCTTCTTCCCAGTGGTCGCCCGCGCGGGTGCGCCGGTGCGCGGTGATCTCGCCGTCGGCGACCAGGTGGTGCGGGGAGGCCTGGGTGATGGCGGTGTGCACGATGTCGCCGGGCCGGATCTCGCGGTCGATGGCACCACCGGGGTGGAAGTGCACGAGCCGCCCGTCGCGGGCGCGGCCGGAGAGCCTGCGGGTCGCGGTGTCCTTGCGGCCTTCGCCTTCGGCGACGAGGAGTTCGACGCCGCGGCCGACGAGTTCCTTGTTGAGCTCCCAGGACATCTCGTTCTGCAGCGCGATGAGCCGTTCGTAGCGCTGCTGCACGACGTCCTTGGGCAGCTGGCCGGGGAGTTCGGCGGCGGGCGTGCCGGGGCGCTTGGAGTACTGGAAGGTGAACGCCGAGGTGAAGCGGGCGCGGCGGACGACGTCGAGGGTGGCTTCGAAGTCCTCTTCGGTCTCACCGGGGAAGCCGACGATGATGTCGGTGGTGATGGCGGCGTCGGGCATCGCCGCGCGGACCTTGTTCAGGATGCCGAGGTAGCGCTCGGAGCGGTAGGAGCGACGCATCGCTTTGAGCACCCGGTCGGAGCCGGATTGCAGCGGCATGTGCAGCTGGTGGCAGACGTTGGGGGTCTCGGCCATGGCTTCGATGACGTCGTCGGTGAAGTCGCGCGGGTGCGGCGAGGTGAAGCGGACGCGTTCGAGCCCGTCGATGTCCCCGCAGGAGCGCAGCAGCTTGCCGAAGGCGTAGCGGTCGCCGAATTCGGCGCCGTAGGCGTTGACGTTCTGCCCGAGCAGGGTCACTTCGAGGACGCCTTCGTCCGCGAGGGCCTGCACTTCGGCGAGCACGTCGCCGGGCCTGCGGTCCTTCTCCTTGCCGCGCAGCGCGGGCACGATGCAGAACGTGCAGGTGTTGTTGCACCCGACGGAGACGGACACCCAGCCGGAGTAGGCGGATTCGCGGCGCGCGGGCAGCGTGGACGGGAAGGTCTCGAGGGATTCGAGGATCTCGACCTCGGCCTCCTCGTTGTGCCGGGCGCGTTCCAGCAGCGTCGGCAGCGAGCCGAGGTTGTGGGTGCCGAACACGACGTCGACCCAGGGGGCGCGGCGGACGATCTCGCTGCGGTCCTTCTGCGCGAGGCAGCCGCCGACGGCGATCTGCATCCCGGGGCGTTCCTGCTTGGCGGGCCGCAGGTGGCCGAGGTTGCCGTAGAGCCGGTTGTCGGCGTTCTCCCGGACCGCGCAGGTGTTGAACACGACCACGTCGGGATCGTGGTCCTTCGCGGCGCGCACGTACCCGGCGTCTTCCAGCATTCCGGACAGCCGCTCGGAGTCGTGCACGTTCATCTGACACCCGTAGGTGCGGATCTCGTAGGTCCGGGAAGTGCTCGTCGTGCTCACCCCGCCACCATATCGGCTGCTCAGGACTGGTCGGCCAGCGCCTGCGGACGAGGGCGGCGACCTGGCCGGAGATCGTCGCCACCGGGCTGGGACGCCGGGACGGGAAACGCGGCCCGCTGCGGCGTTCGGCGGACCGGGTGCGCCCGTCCGGACCGTTCCCGGGAATCCGGATGAGCGGCATTCGGTGATTCTTTTCGAGCAGCCGCGGTGAATCGAGCGAAAGCGCGTCGGGGACGGGTGCGACTCATTCATAGTGGGCATTCGCCGGTTGTCGCGGGATGCGCGGGAACTCGCCGCGAGAACGCGGAGGAGGTGCGCGGGGGTGCGGATCCACGAACTCGAAGGGGTTACGGCGGGTCACACCCGAACGGTCCATCCGGACGAGCGGAGGCAGCATCGAGCACGGAAGGTGACGACTCGGCTGCCCTCCGGGAGCCGGCCGGAGTACCGGGAACCCGCCGTGGGGCCACTCCTTCCGGTGGCCGTCCGCGCAGTTGAGAGCCGGATGACCGCGTTCGCTGAAATTCGGGAAAACCCTCGCCGGACCCGGGACCCACCCGCGTAACCGAGTTGCAACCTGCGTTGACCCGCACCATATGGACTAATCGGGACGGGCAGCTTAAATTTTCGCCATCAGATCCGGACATTCTCGGGCTAGGAGTGTGCATGACCGCCGGTTCCCCGGATTCGCCGATGATCCGCATGTCCTCGGTGGACAAGCACTTCGGTTCCCTGCACGTGTTGCAGGACGTGGACCTCACCGTGCCGCCCGGCCAGGTCGTGGTGGTGCTCGGGCCGTCCGGCTCGGGCAAATCCACGCTGTGCCGCGCGATCAACCGCTTGGAGCCCATCGACTCGGGCACCATCGAGATCGACGGGAAGCCGCTGCCCGCCGAAGGCCGGGCGCTCGCCGAGCTCCGCGCCGACGTGGGCATGGTGTTCCAGCAGTTCAACCTGTTCGCGCACAAGACGATCCTCGAGAACGTGCTGCTCGGGCCGATCAAGGTGCGCAAGGCCGACAAGGCCACCGCCGAACGGGAGGCGCTCGCCCTGCTGGAGCGGGTGGGCATCGCCAACCAGGCGGAGAAGTACCCCGCCCAGCTCTCCGGCGGGCAGCAGCAGCGGGCGGCGATCGCCCGCGCCCTGGCGATGAAGCCCAAGGTCATGCTGTTCGACGAGCCGACCTCGGCGCTCGACCCCGAAATGGTCAACGAGGTGCTCGACGTGATGGCCGGGCTCGCCGCCGAGGGCATGACGATGCTGGTCGTCACGCACGAGATGGGTTTCGCCCGGCGCGCCGCGCACCGGGTGCTGTTCATGGCCGACGGACGCATCGTCGAGGACTCGACGCCGAACCGGTTCTTCGACGAGCCGGAGAGCGCCCGCGCCCAGGACTTCCTCAGCAAGATCCTCACCCACTGACCTCCCTCGCGTCGTCCCCGCGCCCGCGCGGGGACGCAGGAGCCGTACACCTCCAGAGAGGGGCATCCGAGATGAAAGCGCGCAGCGTGCGCTGGGGCGTGCTGGCGGCGTCGATGGCGCTGGCGCTGACCGCCTGCGGGGGCAACAGCGAGAACCGCCTCGAAACCGGCACCGTCGTGCCCGTCGACCCGAACGCGCACTTCGAGCCCGGCACCACGATGGCGAAGCTGCAGCAGTCCGGCACCGTCCGGATCGGCACCAAGTTCGACCAGCCGCTGTTCGGCCTCCAAGGTCTCGACGGCACCCCGCGGGGCTTCGACGTCGAGATCGGCAAGATCGTCGCCGCGAAGCTCGGCATCCCCGCCGAGCAGATCGACTGGGTCGAGGCGCCGAGCAAGACCCGCGAGGAGATCATCGAGCAGGACCGGGTCGACATGGTCGTGGCCACCTACACGGTCAACGACAAGCGCAAGCAGCGGATCAGCTTCGCCGGCCCGTACTACGAGGCGGGCCAGGACCTGATGGTCTCCTCGGACGACGACACGATCACCGGCCCGGACTCGCTGCGCCCCACCGGCGCGAAGGTCTGCTCGGTCATCGGCTCCACGCCCGCCGAGCAGATCAAGCAGTACGTCGACCCGGAGAACCTGACGCTGTTCGACGTCTACTCCAAGTGCGCCGACGCGCTGCGCACCGGCCAGGTCCAGGCCGTCACCACCGACAACGTGATCCTGATGGGCCTGGTCCAGCAGGGCAACGGCCGGTTCAAGCTCGTCGACCGGCAGTTCACCAAGGAGCCCTACGGGGTCGGCATCAAGAAGGGCGACGCGGAGTTCTGCCGGTTCATCGACGACACCCTCACCCAGGCCGTGGCCGACGGGACGTACGCGAAGTCCTGGGCGGCCACCGCGGGCAAGGTGTCGCCGGAGACCCCTCCGCTGCCGCAGCTGGACCCCTGCAGTTGATCACCTCCCGGTGCGGGGCGGCGTCCAGCGACGCCCCCACCGGTCCTCCCTGTCCGCAGAGCCGGAGAGAACCGTGCACGTCATCACCGACAACCTGCCCCTCTACCTGAGCGGGCTCCTGCGCACGCTGCAGATATGCCTGTACGCAGGACTGATCTCGCTGGTCCTGGGGACCGTCATCGCGGCCTTCCGGGTCGCGCCGCTACCGCCGCTGCGGGCCACCGGGACCGCGTGGGTCACCGTGTTCCGCAACTGCCCGCTGACCGTGGTGCTGTTCTTCATGGCCTTCGGGCTGCCGGAACTGGGCCTGAACGGCTCGTACTTCTGGTTCGGCACCATCGGGCTCGCGCTCTACACCTCCGCCTTCGTGTGCGAGGCGATCCGCAGCGGCATCAACGCCGTGCCGCCCGGCCAGGCCGAAGCGGCGCGCGCCATCGGCCTCGGGTTCAGCCAGGTGCTGCGCCTGATCGTGTTGCCGCAGGCGATCCGCACCGTGGTGCCGCCGCTGGGCAACGTCTTCATCGCGATGATCAAGAACTCGGCGATCGCGGGCGCGTTCGGCGTCGGCGGGGACCTGTTCGCCGTCGCCGACACGCTGACCTCGGCGCGCGGTGAGGCCGCGCTGCCGGTGCTCACCGGCGTGGTGCTCGGCTACCTGGTGATCACGATCCCGGCCGGGCTGCTGCTCGGCGCCCTGGAGCGGAAGGTGGCGATCGCCCGATGACGAACTCCGTGCTCTACGAGGCCCCCGGGCCCGCCGCCAAGCGCCGCGCCGTCGTGCTCAGCGTCGTGGTGTGCGTCGTGCTGGCCGCGGTGCTCGCCTGGGTGCTGTACACCCTCGGCGCCAACGACCAGCTGACCGCCGAGAAGTGGGGTCCGCTGATCGACCCGACCGACGGCACCTTCGTCCCGCTGTGGACGCTGATGGGCACCGGGCTGGCCAACACGCTGCTGGCCGCCGCGCTGGCGATGGTGTTCTCGCTGCTGGTCGGCACGCTGCTGGCGGTCTCCCGCGTCGTCGCGGCCCGCTGGTACCGGTGGGCCATCGTCGGCGTCGTCGAACTGCTCCGCGGTGTGCCGGTGGTCATCGCGGTGTTCTTCGCCAGCCGGGTGCTGCCCACGTTCGGGCTGGACATGTCGGTGATGTGGTACCTGGTCATCGGCCTCACCGTGTACAACTCGGTGATCATCGCGGAGATCGTGCGGGCCGGCATCCAGTCGCTGCCGCGCGGCCAGGGCGAAGCCGCCTACGCGATCGGGATGCGGCGTTCGCAGGTGCTGCGCACCGTGCTGCTGCCGCAGGCGTTCCGGGCGATGCTGCCCGCGCTGATCAGCCAGCTCGTGGTGGTCGTGAAGGACACCTCGCTGGGCTTCATCATCACCTACGTCGACGTGGTCCGGCTGGGGCAGATCGCCATCCAGAACCTGAACAACCCGATTCAGATGTACCTCGCGGTCGGCGTGCTGTTCGTGGTGATCAACTACGCGCTGAGCCGGGCCGCGGTCTACACCGAGCGCAGGCTCAGCCAGGGCCGCAAGGGCGGCGGCACCACCGCCCGCGCCGCGCAGGCCCAGGCGGCGGAGTGATCCGGGTCCGCCCCGTCCCGCCTCAGCGCGGGGCGGGGCGGGCCTGCACGCCCTCGGTCGCGAGGGTCTCGTCGTAGGCGCGTTGCCACGCACCGTCGCGGACCGCGGTGGCGAGCGCCGCGTCGATCCGGTCGTGCAGCGCCGCATCACCGGACTTGATGCCCAGGTAGTGCTCGGTCCCGTCCGCGGTCACCGCGTACGGGCCGACCGCGTCCACCCCCGAGTCCCCCGGTTCGGCACCGCCGACCAGCAGGTCCACTTCGCCGCGCGCCAGCGAACCGTCGCGCAACGTCGGCGGCAGCATCCGGTACGAGATCTGGGTACGCGGGTCCAAGCCCAGCTCCCGCACGACGAACTCCGTCACCTCCACGTCGAAACCGCGGTAGTGGCCGCCGTCGCGGGTCGCGAACCGGGGTTCCTCGGCGCGCAGCCCCACCAGCAGTGAGCCGCGCCTGCGCACCTCTTCCAAGGTCGACGAGCCGCCCAGCTCGACCGGAGGCGGCGGGGCCGCGGCGGGCTGCGGAGCAGTGGACGGCGAGGACACCGGCACCGGCGCGCTCGGCGGCGGCTGCTGCTCCGGTTCGCCGCCGCCCGCCGAACATCCGGTCAGGGCCAGTCCGCCAGCGAGCACCACTGCCACCACTCCCGTGCGCATGCGCACCATCCTGCCAGTCGAGCGGATCACGGCGGGCGTTTCCCCGACCGGACCGGACGCCGTTCCAGGTGCTCGGGAAAACCCCAGAATTCGCGCGGCGCGGTCGGGGACCGGACCGTTCCCGCCGGTCCCGCGGGCGCCCGGCGGTGCTCGGATCGCAGCAGCTCAACAGCACAGTGAACGGTGCGTACGGCCACTAGTCATCCGGTCGACATGTAGCGTTCACACTCGCAACGAATTCTGGATCGGTTTTGACTTCCCCGTCACACCCATTAGTGTGGCTGCCGTCACGAAGGCGCCAATGTCGTCGCCCCGCACAGCGCTCATCAGCACTGATCGCTCAGGAGGCGAGGAATGGCGACGCACGCGGCCATCCATCCCATCGTTCAGCGGGTCACCGAACGCATCGCGCAGCGCAGCGCCCGCACCCGGCGCGACTACCTCGAACGCATCGACTCCGCCGCCGCTGCCGACGGACCGACCCGCGCCGGGATGCCCTGCAGCAACCTCGCCCACGGCTTCGCAGGCTGTAGCGGCGCCGACCGGATCGCGGTGCGCGGCGAGACCAAGCCGGGCGTGGCGATCGTGTCGGCGTACAACGACATGCTCTCCGCACACCAGCCCTACGACGAATACCCCGCGTGGATCAAGGACGCGGTGCGCGACGCGGGCGGCGTCGCCCAGTTCGCCGGCGGCGTCCCCGCCATGTGCGACGGCATCACCCAAGGCCGCGCGGGCATGGAGCTCTCGCTGTTCTCCCGCGACGTGATCGCCATGGCCACCGGCGTCGCGCTCTCCCACGAGATGTTCGACGGGGCGCTGCTGCTCGGCGTGTGCGACAAGATCGTGCCCGGGCTGCTCATCGGCGCCCTCGCCTTCGGGCACCTGCCGACGATCCTGGTGCCCGCCGGGCCGATGCCCTCCGGGCTGCCCAACGGCGAGAAGAGCCGCATCCGGCAGCTGTTCGCCGAGGGCAAGGCGACCCGCGAAGACCTCCTCGAAGCCGAATCGGCCTCCTACCACTCCCCCGGCACCTGCACCTTCTACGGCACCGCGAACTCCAACCAGCTCGTCGTCGAAGTGATGGGGCTGCACCTGCCCGGCTCCAGCTTCGTCGCCCCCGGCACCCCGCTGCGGCGCGCCCTCACCGACGAGGCCTCGCGGCGCGTCGTGCAGCTCGCCCGCGGCGAGGAACGCACCCCGATCGGCCGACTGCTCGACGAACGCGCGCTCGTCAACGGCGTCGTCGCCCTGCTCGCCACCGGCGGATCCACCAACCACACGCTGCACCTGCCCGCCATCGCCGCGGCCGCGGGCATCGAACTCACCTGGGACGACTTCGCCGAGCTCTCCGCCGTCGTGCCCTCGCTGTCGCGGGTCTACCCGAACGGCTCCGCCGACATCAACCACTTCGCCGCCGCCGGAGGCGTGCAGACGCTCGTCGGCCAGCTGCTCGACGCCGGATTCCTGCACCCCGACGTGCACACCGTCGCCGGATACGGCCTCGACCGGTACCGGCAGCAGCCGTTCCTCGAAGACGGTGAGCTGGTGTGGCGCGACGCCCCCGCCGACAGCCTCGACCCGGACGTGCTGCGCGGCGTCGACGACCCGTTCGCACCCGACGGCGGCCTGCGGGTGCTGCGCGGCAACCTCGGCAGCTCGGTCATCAAGGTCTCCGCGGTCAAGCCCGAGCACCGCGTCGTCACCGCGCCCGCGCGCGTCTTCGACGACCAGCACCGGTTCACCGAACTGTTCCGCGCAGGCGAGCTCGACCAGGACGTCGTGGTCGTCATCCGCAACCAGGGTCCGCAGGCCAACGGCATGCCCGAGCTGCACGGGCTCACCCCCGCGCTCGGCGTGCTGATGGACCGCGGGCACCAGGTCGCGCTGGTCACCGACGGGCGGATGTCCGGGGCCTCCGGCAAGATCCCCGCCGCCATCCAGCTCACCCCCGAAGCCACCGCGGGCGGACCGCTCGCGCGGGTGCGCGACGGCGACATGGTCCGGCTCGACGCCGAGAACGGCACCCTCGAAGTGCTCGTCGGCGACGAGGACTTCGCCGCCCGCGAACCCGCCCCCGGCGCCGCCACCACCCAGCACGGCACCGGCCGCGAACTGTTCACCGCGTTCCGCCACGCCGTCGGCCGCGCCGACCAGGGCGCTAGCGTGTTCGCACCGCGGCAGCGCACCGACGCGCCCAGCGACCTGCCCGTCTGATCCACCCGCCCGAGGCGCCCGGGGCGGCGCAGGACAGCCGACCGCCCGCACCGGCGCTTACCGAGAACAGGTGAACACCACCATGAACACTGCCTCCGAAGTGCTCGAACTCAGCCCCGTCGTCCCCGTCGTCGCCCTCGACGACGTCGCCCACGCGGTCCCGCTGGGCCAGGCGCTGCTGCGCGGCGGCATCCGCACCATCGAAGTCACCCTCCGCACCCCCGCCGGCCTGCCCGCCATCGAACGGCTCGCCGCGGAAGTCCCCGAGATCGTCGTCGGTGCGGGCACCATCACCGAGGTCGGCCAAGCCGACAAGGTGCGCGAAGCCGGCGCCCGGTACATCGTCACGCCCGGCGCCACCGACCGGCTGCTCGACGACGTCGACGCCGCCGGGCTGCCCTACCTCGCCGGGATCAGCACCATCTCCGAAGCGATGCGGCTCGCCGAGCGCGGGGTCACCGCGATGAAGTTCTTCCCCGCCGAACCCAGCGGCGGAGTGCCGTACCTGAAGTCCCTCGCCGGGCCGTTGCCGCAGCTGCGGTTCTGCCCCACCGGCGGCATCAGCGTCGACAACGCCGGCCGGTACCTGGCGCTGCCCAACGTGGGCTGCGTCGGCGGATCGTGGCTCGCGCCGAAGCAACTGCTCGCCGCCGGGCAGTGGGGACAGGTCGAAGCGCTGGCCCGGCAGGCCGCGGCGTTGGGCTGATCTCGGCGTTGGGTTGGTCCCGGTACTGGGTTGGTCCCGGTACTGGGTTGGTCCCGGTACTGGGTTGGTCCCGGTACTGGAATGGTCCCGGTACTGGAATGGTCCCGGTACTGGAATGGTCCCGGTACTGGAATGGTCCCGGTACTGGAATGGTCCCGGTACTGGGCTGATCCCCGCGCGCGTCCTCCCGCGGACGCGGTAGGTGTCGTCCCCTCCGCAGGCGATCCGGTCCCCCGCGGCGACTCGTAGCGTCGAGGCACCTCGACGCTGGGACGGTCACCGAATGCACCTGCGCGCCATCCGACACCGCTCGCCGGAGCCGCCGCAACGGCCCCGGCGAGCGCTCGGCGCCCTGCTGCTCACCGCGCTGCTCGGCGTCGCCGCGGGCGTCCCCGCCGGCGCCGAACCGGACCGCACCCCGCGCGGCGGGACCGTCGTCAGCTTCACCTTCGACGACGGCAGCGTCTCGCAGACCTCCGGTGCCGAAGTCCTGCAGCGGCACGGCATGCACGGCACCTTCTACATCATCTCCGGCGCCATCGGCAGCCCCGGCTACCTCGGCCACGACGAGCTGCGGCGCATCGCCGACGCCGGGCACGAGATCGGTGGGCACACCGTCACCCACCCCGACCTCACCTCGGTCAGCCCCGACGAGATGCGCAGGCAGATCTGCGACGACCGCGCCAACCTCGAGCAGTGGGGCTACTCGGCCACCTCGTTCACCACGCCGTTCAACGAGACCGACGACGCCGTGCGGAAAGCCGTGCGGGACTGCGGGTACAACAGCGCCCGCACCATGGGCGGCCTGCGCGCGCCCGGGGACTGCGCCGACTGCCCCGACGCCGAGACCATGCCGCCCGCCGATCCCTTCGAGATCCGCTCCCCCGGCATGATCCGGCGGGAGACCACCCTCGACGACCTCAAAGCCGCCGTGACCCGCGCCGACGACGCGGGCGGCGGATGGGTGCCGCTGGTGCTGCACCAGACCTGCGAGATGTGCGGCCCGCTCGGCCTCAACCCGCGGGTCCTCGACGAATTCGCCGGCTGGCTGCACGACCGCGGGACTCCGGTGCGCACCGTGCACGAGGTCGTGGGCGGCCGGACCGCACCCGTGCACCGGGCACCACCGCCGCAGGACCGGGCCCGCCCGGTGAACGCCTCCCTCGAAGACGCCGGGCCGGACGGCGTCCCGATCGGCTGGGAGACCGGCGGGTGGGGGACGAACACGCCGGTGTGGACGAGGACCCGCGACGCGCACGGGGGGAACTGGGCGCAACGGCTGGACATGACCCGGTTCACCGACGGCGACGCGAAGCTGATGACGACGCTCGACCTCGGCGAGTACGCGCTGCCCGCGCACACCGGGCACAACTACACGCTCAGCACCTGGTACAAATCGACCGCTCCCACCCAGCTCGCCGTGTACTACCGGGACCGGGCCGGGCAGTGGCGCTACTGGGTGGCGGGTCCTACGTACGCGCCCGCCGCGCAGTGGTCGAAGGCCTACTGGACGACCCCGCCGATCCCGGAGGAGGCCACCGGGCTCAGCTACGGGCTCGCCCTGTTCTCACCGGGTTCGGTCACCACCGACGACTACCGGGTGCGAGTGGACGCGAAGGCCACCAACGAGAGCTCCTGCCGCGAACTGCCCTGGTGGCAGCCGCGGCGGTGGCTGTGCCCGTGACCGACCGGAGAACGAGGTGAACGCGGATGCCGCCGCCGGGGATGCGCGCGGTGGCGGCCCTGGCCGCGGCCCTGCTCACCGCGTCCTGCGCGGGCGGTGAACCGGTGCCCGGCCGCACCTACCCCTGGCACACCGGCATCGTGGCGACCACGTTCTGGGTCGGTGAAGTGCTCGACCCGGACGCCTCGGACGGCAGCCAGGTGATCTCCACCTACGACTCGGCGTGGCAGGAGCACTACGGCGGTTGCGACGGGGTGCTGGTCGGCGGGCGGTGCGAGACGGAACCGCGCACCGCGCGCAACGGGTACTTCCCGACCCGGATGGCCCCGCGGGAGAACCCGTTCTACCTGGACCTGCCGTTCGACGACCTCAACGATCCGGTCGCCTTCGCGCAGCGCGCCGACGTGGTGCCGTGGAGCCGCGACCCCGGCTACGCGGGACGCGAGCACGATCGCGGGTTCAGCTACTTGAAGAACCGCTGGGTGCAGCTCACCAGGGGCGGTGCGGTCTGCTTCGGGCAGGTGCAGGACGCGGGGCCGGCCGAATACCACGACGCCCGCTACGTGTTCGGGCACGACGACGCGCGGCCGGTGAACACCCGGTTCAACGGGGCGGGCCTGGACGTCTCGCCCGCGTTGAACGGCTGCCTCGGGTTCACCCGGCTCAACGGCGCGCAGGACCGGGTGAACTGGCGCTTCGTGGCGGAGTCCGACGTGCCCGACGGGCCGTGGCGGCGAATCGTCACGACCTCGCCGCCGACGACCTGGTGACGGGCGGTCGGCTTCGGTTCGGTCGGCTTCGGTCCGGGCGGGTCGACCGGTCCGGCCGGTTCGGTCAGGTTGGTCGAGTCGGTCAGACCCGTCTGCCCGTCCGGACCGTCAGGCCCGTCGGGACCGTCAGACCCGTCAGGACCGTCAGACTCGTCAGGTCGTCTGCCCCGTCAGGCCGCGAGGTCCTCGGTGATCAGTTCGAGGGCGTCCGGGATGGAGTCGACGACCGGCACGCCCGCCGATTCCAGGGCGGACCGGCTCATCACGCCCGTCGTCACCAGCACGCAGCCGGTGCCGATCTGCTCGGCGGCGCGCGCGTCGTCGAGGACGTCCCCGATGAGCACCACGTCCGCCGGGTGCAGCCGCTGCGCCGCGAGGTGGCGTTCGAGGTGTTCGGCCTTGGCGCCGCCGCCGACGTCGGTGCGCAGCCCGTCGACCCGCTCGAACAACGGCGCCAGCTCCAGCTGCGCGATCAGCGGGACCAGCTCGTCGTGGAACCACATCGACAGCAACGACTGGGTCCGGCCGGCCGCGGCCCAGGTGCGCAGCTCGTCCGGCACGCCCGGGGCGAGCCGCGCCGTGTGCAGCAGTTCCCGGTAGTGCTGGTGGTACAGCACGTCGAGCTTGTTCCAGTCCGCCTCGGTCAGCGGGCGCTCCAGCAGCCGCTCGTAGCACTGCTGCAGCGGGCGGCTGAACACCGATCGCCAGTGCTCGAGGTCGATCGGATCTCTGCCGAACTCCGCGCAGACCGCGTTCACCGCCGCGACCACGGCGTCGTTGTCGTCGAGCAACGTGCCGTTCCAGTCCCACACGATGTGCCGTGCCGCCGTGTCCGCGCCACCACCGACCCGCATGTCACCCCTGTTCCTCGACTCCGGACGTCCGAGCGGGCAGCCTAGCGAAGACCGGAGATCTCCGGTTCCGCCCGCCGGGCGCGTGCTACGTCACCCCGTCCGACGTGCCGGACCGCGCCGTTCCCGCGCTCAGGGCAGGTCCGGCTCGTCCGCTCGGCCGAGCTCGTCCTTGGCCACCCGGAAGGCGAGGCCTTCGGGATAGCCCTTCCGCGCGAGCATCCCGACCAGCCGGCGCAGCAGCTTCTCCGGGTCGTCCACCCGGGCCGAGCGGAGCTTGCGGCGCACCAGTTCCCGCGCCCGCTCCTCCTCGGCGTCCGGGTCCACCGCGGAGAGGGCTTCGGCGACGAGGTGCTCGTCGACGCCCTTGCGCCGCAGTTCGTAGCCCAGTGCCTTGCGGCCCAAGCCCTGGTTGCGCTGCCGCTCGTGCACCCAGGCCTCGGCGAACTCGGCGTCGTCGACCAGGCCCGCGTCGACGAACTTCTGCAGCACCGCGTCCGCGACGTCCTCGTCGATCTCCTTGCGCAGCAAGGCGTTCCGCAGTTCGGATCGGCTGCGGGCGCGCACCGCCAGCAGTCGGTACACGACGTCGCGGGCCGTGGCCTCCGGGGACTGCGGCACGCCGGGCGGCCGCTCCTCCCGGCGCCGCCCGCTCCGCTGATCGCTCGGTGCGGGCTCGGGCTCGTCGGCGGTCAGCTCGCTGCGGCGACGTCGCTTCCCGGTGCGCGCGGCGGAACCGTCCGCCGACACGAACTCGGAGCGGGCGGAGTCGTCGCCCGGCGCACCCGCCGCGGACTCCGGTTCCGCGGCGCCGTCCGGCGAACGGGGCGCGTGGTCCGTGCTGCGCCACACGCCTCGCCCACCGGAACCGCCGCTGCGCCGTCGGCCCGCCGAACCGGCCCGCTGACCGCGGGAACCGGTCCGGGAGGACTCGGCGTCCCCGGATGATCGGGCGTAGTCGTCGTCTTCCGGCACGAGCAGGCTCAGAACTCGACGGGAGCCGGCTCCGCGGCCTGCTGCTCGTCATCGAGCTTGGCCCCGATGCCGAGCTTCTCCTTGATCCGCTTCTCGATCTCGTTGGCCACGTCCGGGTTCTCCCGCATGAACTTGCGGGCGTTCTCCTTGCCCTGGCCCAGCTGATCGCCCTCGTACGTGTACCAGGCACCGGACTTGCGGATGATGCTCTGCTCCACGCCCATGTCGATCAGCGAGCCCTCGCGGCTGATCCCGATGCCGTAGATGATGTCGAACTCGGCCTGCTTGAACGGCGGCGCGGTCTTGTTCTTCACCACCTTGACCCGGGTGCGGTTGCCGACCGCGTCCGAGCCGTCCTTGAGCGTCTCGATCCGCCGCACGTCCAGCCGCACCGAGGAGTAGAACTTCAGCGCCTTGCCACCGGTGGTCGTCTCCGGGCTGCCGAACATGACGCCGACCTTCTCGCGGAGCTGGTTGATGAAGATCGCGGTGGTCTTGGCGTTGTAGAGGGCCGCGGTCAGCTTCCGCAGCGCCTGGCTCATCAGCCGGGCTTGCAGGCCGACGTGGCTGTCGCCCATCTCGCCCTCGATCTCGGCGCGCGGCACCAGCGCGGCCACCGAGTCGACCACGATGCAGTCCAGCGCACCGGAGCGGATCAGCATGTCCGCGATCTCCAGCGCCTGCTCACCCGTGTCGGGCTGGGATACCAGCAGCGCGTCGGTGTCCACCCCGATCGACTTGGCGTACTCGGGGTCCAGCGCGTGCTCGGCGTCGATGAACGCGGCGGTGCCGCCGAGCTTCTGGGCGTTGGCCACCGCGTGCAGCGCGACCGAGGTCTTACCGCTGCTCTCCGGGCCGTAGATCTCCACGATGCGTCCCCGTGGCAGGCCACCGATGCCCAGCGCCACGTCCAGCGCGATGGACCCGGTCGGGATGACCTCGACCGGCGCCCGCGTCTCGTCGCCGAGACGCATCACCGATCCCTTGCCGTACTGCTTGTCGATCTGGGCGAGGGCCAGTTCGAGCGCCTTGCCCTTGTCCGGTGTCGCTGCCATCGGGGGTCCACCTCGGTCAAGTCGGACTTCGTCGTGTGCGCACGACGCTACGGGGTGGGACCGACACTCCGGTGGATGCCCTGGCCACCCGGTCGCCCGTGTTCCGAGCGACGGGGCCGGTGGAATCCCGAGGTCCGGTCCGCGCATCCGATCATAGGCGAACGGATGTTCGATCATCGAGCCGACACGCCAACCGCGTCACCCTTGCGTGTGAAGAACGGCCGCCGGAGCAGCGGATCAGCGGCGCGCGGCCGGCACCTCGAAGACGTCGCACAGCGCCAGCCACACCTGCTTCGGCGAGAAACCGGCCTCCAAGGCCTGGTCCGCCGTGCGGCCACCGAGCTCCGACATCACGTGGTCCTCGGCGAGCATCTCGGCGCGCAGCCTGCCGAACTCGTCGGCCATGCGTTCGCGGAAATCGGTGTGTCGCATCGCGACCAGCCTACCGAGGGCCCGGCCGGGTACCGTCGAGGTGTGCTGCCGATGCAAGCGGACCCGACCGGGCTCTCCAGCCCGCTGGGACAGCTGGTGATCGCGGCGATGTTGCTGGCCGCGATAGTCGTCACCCTCCGCTGGCTCTGGCACAACCGCCGCCGCTGAACTCTTTCCCGGGGTCCGGCTCGTCTTGATCAGCGGTCGAGTGGCGGAACCTCAGCTGGCCCCTCGCTGCGGGATCGTTTTCGCAGGTGGCTCCGCCACATGCGAAAACGCTGTCCTCGCGAGGGACCAGCTGAGAACCCGCGGCGGTGCCGGTTGCTCGGGTGGTCGCTGCTCAGCGGCTTCGCCGCTGACAGGACGACGACGCTCTCCGCCGGGTGAGCTCTGCGCCCGGCGAACGGCGTTCCGCTGGTCGGCGCGGTCGGTGGCCGGGGCCGGTGTCGGTGCGCTGGTTCAGCATGGAGGGGTGGACGACGTGCTGGATCGCTTTTCCCCTGCCACCCGCGACTGGTTCCGAGGCGCCTTCGACGCGCCGACGCAGGCGCAGGACGGGGCGTGGCGGGCGATCGGCGCCGGGGAGCACGCGCTGGTCGTGGCGCCCACCGGCTCCGGCAAGACGTTGGCCGCGTTCCTGTCCGCGCTGGACGGCCTGGCCGCCGAACCACCGCCGGAGGACCCGAAGCGGCGCTGCCGCGTGCTGTACGTGTCACCGCTGAAGGCGCTGGCGGTGGACGTGGAGCGCAACCTCCGAGCCCCGCTGGCCGGCATCCGGCAGGCCGCGCAGCGCCGCGGCACCGCACCGCCGGAGATCCGGGTGGGCATGCGCACCGGCGACACCCCGGCCGCCGAGCGGCGCTCGTTCAACCGCACTCCCCCCGATGTGCTGGTGACCACGCCCGAGTCGCTGTTCCTGCTGCTCACCTCGGCCGCGCGGGAATCGCTGCGCGGAGTGGAGACGGTGATCGTGGACGAGGTGCACGCGGTGGCGGGCACCAAGCGCGGCGCACACCTGGCGCTGTCGCTGGAACGGCTGGACGAACTGCTGCCCGCGCCCGCGCAGCGCATCGGGCTGTCGGCGACGGTGCGGCCGGTCTCGGAGGTCGGCACCTTCCTCTGCGGGGGCCGTCCGGTGCGGACCGTGCAGCCCGAGCACCCCAAGCAGGTCGAGGTGACCGTGGAGGTGCCGGTCCCGGACCTCGCCGAGCTCGGGCAGCAGACCGGCGAAGTGGACGGCCCGGCCGCGGGCGAGCAGCCGCGCACCTCCATCTGGCCGTCGGTGCAGGAACGCGTGCTGGACCTGGTCGGTCAGCACCGCTCGACGATCGTGTTCGCGAATTCGCGGCGGCTCGCCGAACGGCTCACCGCGGGCATCAACGAGCTCGCCTCCGAACGCGCCGGGGAGGACGCCGAGCCGGACCGGTTCCCCGCGGAGGCCGTCGGCGGTTCCGGGATCACCACGGGCGCGGCGGTGGTGGTGGCGCGGGCGCACCACGGCTCCATGTCGAAGGAGCAGCGCTCCGCCGTGGAGGAGGAGCTCAAGTCCGGCCGGTTGCCGTGCGTGGTAGCGACGTCCTCGCTGGAGCTGGGCATCGACATGGGCGCGGTGGACCTGGTGGTCCAGGTGGAGGCGCCGCCGAGCGTGGCGTCCGGGATGCAGCGCGTCGGGCGCGCCGGGCACCAGGTGGGCGCGGTGTCGCGCGGGGTGGTGTTCCCGAAGTTCCGCGGTGACCTGGTGAGCTGCGCGGTGGTGGCGGAGCGGATGGCGGCCGGGCTCATCGAGTCGTTGTCGTTCCCCCGCAATCCGCTGGACGTGCTGGCCCAGCAGGTGGTGGCGATGGTGGCGGTGGAGCCGTGGCCGCTGGAGTCGCTGGCGCGGGTGGTGCGGCGGGCGGCGCCGTTCGCGGGACTGCCGGACTCAGCGCTGTACGCGGTGCTGGACATGCTGGCGGGCCGCTACCCGAGCGAGGAGTTCGGCGAACTGCGGGCGCGCGTCGTGTGGGACCGGGTGCAGGACGAGCTGCGGGCCAGGCCGGGCGCGCAGCGGCTCGCGGTGACCTCGGGCGGCACCATCCCGGACCGCGGCCTGTTCACGGTGACGACGCCGGGCGACGAGGAGGCCGGTCGCGGCGGGGTGCGGGTCGGCGAGCTGGACGAGGAGATGGTCTACGAATCGCGGGTGGGCGACACGTTCCTGCTGGGCACCTCGTCCTGGCAGGTCCAGGACATCACCCACGACCGGGTGATCGTGGTGCCCGCTCCCGGCCGGGCGGCGCGGATGCCGTTCTGGAAGGGCGATTCGCCGGGCCGCCCGCTGGAGCTGGGCCGTGCGCTGGGCGCGTTCGTGCGGGAGCTGGTGGCCGCGGACCGGGAGGACGCGATCGAGCGGATGTCGCGGGCCGGGCTGGACGAGTGGGCGCGGGACAACCTGCTGGCGTACCTGGCCGAGCAGCGGGCCGCGACGCGGCACGTCCCGGACGACCGCACGATCGTGGTGGAGCGGTTCCGCGACGAGCTCGGCGACTGGCGGATGGTGGTGCACTCGCCGTTCGGCGCGCAGGTCAACGGACCGTGGGGGCTGGCGATCGGTGCCCGGCTGCGGGAGCGGCGCGGCATCGATCCGCAGGTGGCGTCCTCGGACGACGGCATCGTGGTGCGGCTCGCCGACGCGCTGGACGAGGGGGGCGCGGACGTGCTGCCCAGCGCCGAGGACGTGCTGCTGTCCCCGGACGAGGTGCAGCGGATCGTCACGGACGAGGTGGGTGGTTCGGCGCTGTTCGCCGCCCGGTTCCGGGAGTGCGCGGCGCGGGCGCTGCTGCTGCCGCGGCGCGATCCGGGGAAGCGCTCCCCGCTGTGGCAGCAGCGCCAGCGGTCCGCGCAACTGCTGGCCGTGGCCGCGCAGTACGAGCAGTTCCCGATCGTGCTGGAGGCGCTGCGCGAGTGCGTGCAGGACGTCTACGACGTCCCCGGCCTGGTCGAGCTGATGTCGCAGGTCGCGTCCCGCCGGGTGCGGGTGGTGGAGGTGGAGACGCCGTCGCCGTCGCCGTTCGCGCGCAGCCTGCTGTTCGGCTACATCGGCATGTTCCTGTACGAGACGGACGCGCCGCTGGCGGAGCGGCGGTCGGCGGCGTTAAGCCTGGACCCGACGCTGCTGGCGGAGCTGCTCGGTTCGGAGGCGTTGCGCGAGCTGCTGGATCCGGAGGTGGTCGCCGAGGTCGAGCGGCAGCTGCAGCGCCTCGATCCGGAGCGGCGCGCGAAGGACGCCGAGTCCGCGGCGGACCTGCTGCGGTTCCTCGGCGACCTGTCCACCGCGGAGGCGGAGGAGCGCGGCGTCCGGCCGGAGTGGCTGGCGGAACTGCGGGCGCAGCGGCGCGCGCTGGAGGTGCGCATCGCCGGGGAGGCCCGGTGGATCGCGATCGAGGACGCGGGCAAGGTGCGGGACGCGCTGGGCGTGGCGCTCCCGGTGGGGGTGCCGGAGGCGTTCACCGAGCCGGTCGCCGATCCGCTGGGCGAGCTGCTGATCCGGTTCGCCCGCTGCCGCGGCCCGTTCCCCGCCGAGGCGGCGGCCCGCCGGTTCGGCCTGGGGGTGGCCGTGGTGCACGACGTGCTGGACCGGCTGGCCGGATCGGGCCGGTTGGTGCGCGGCGAGCTGCGGCCGCTGGAGGCCGGGGGCGGCGGTGCGCTGGAGTACTGCGACGCCGAGGTGCTGCGCCGGTTGCGGCGCGGTTCGCTGGCCCGGCTGCGCGCCGAGGTGGAACCGGTCGAACCGGCGGCGCTGGGCCGGTTCCTGCCCGCGTGGCACGGCGTGGGCGCCCGGTTGCGGACGGCGCCGACGGTGGACGACGTGTACGCGGTGGTGGAGCAGCTGGCGGGGGCGCCGATCCCGGCGAGCGCGCTGGAGTCCCTGGTGCTGCCCGCCCGGCTGCCCGGGTACTCGCCCGCGCTGCTCGACGAGCTGACCTCGACCGGTGAGGTGTCCTGGGTCGGGTCGGGGGCGCTGGCCGGTGGGGACGGCTGGATCGCGCTCGCCCCGGCGGACGTGGCGGACCTGCTGCTGCCCGACCTGCCGGAGGCCGCGGCGGAGAGCCCGCTGCACGACGCCCTCTTGTCCACTTTGGACGGTGGAGCGCAGTTCTTCCGGGCGTTGGCGGACCGGGCGGGCGCGGTGCTGGTGGAGCGCGGCGAGCAGGTGCCGGCCGACGACGCGGTGATCGCGGCGCTGTGGGACCTGGTGTGGTCCGGCCGGGTCACCAACGACACGCTGGCGCCGCTGCGGGCGCTCGTGTCCGGCAAGGGGGCGGCGCACAAACCGCGCCGCGGCGCACCGCGCGGCCGGTACGCGCGGTTGCGCGCCGGGCGGCCCGCGATGCCGAGCCGCAGCGGCCCGCCCGCGGTGTCCGGGCGCTGGTCGCTGGCACCGACCCCGGCGCCGGAGCCGACGCGCCGGGCGCACGCGCGGGCCGAGTCCTTCCTGGAGCGCCACGGCGTGCTGACCCGCGGCGCGTTGGAGGCCGAGCGGGTCGCCGGTGGTTTTTCCGCGGTGTACAAGGTGTTGCGCGCGATGGAGGAGTCCGGCCGGTGCCGCCGCGGCTACGTGGTGGAAGGTCTGGGCGCGGCGCAGTTCGCGGTCCCCGGGGCGATCGACCGGGTGCGCGCGCTGTCCGGCCCGGACGACCGGGAGTCCGCGGCGGGGGACGCGCTGGTGCTGGCGGCCGCGGACCCGGCGCAGCCGTACGGCGCGGCGCTGCCGTGGCCGGACGCGGTCGGCGGCACCCGGCACCGCCCCGGCCGCAAGGCGGGTTCGCTGGTGGTGCTGGTAGCCGGATCGGCCGTGCTGTACGTGGAGCGCGGCGGGAAGTCGCTGCTGTCGTTCACCGCGGACGAGGAGGCGCTGCGCGCCGGGGCGGCCGGGCTCGCGCGGGCGGTGCGGGACGGCTGGCTGGAGCAGCTGGTGGTGCAGCGCGCCGACGGCGAGGACGCGTGGGGGTCGCGGCTGGCGGAGGTGCTCACCGAGGCGGGGTTCCGCCCCACGCCGAAGGGCCTCCGCCTCCGCGCGTGACCAACCCGCCGGGCCGTCCGGGTCGTCGTCCGATCAGGACGGTCAGCCGGTCAGGACGGTCAGCCGGTCAGGACGGTCAGCCGGTCAGGACGGTCAGCCGGTCGGCCGGTCGAGCAGGTCAGCCGGCCGGGTCAGCCGATCACGGAGCTTCCAGCGGAAGCGTGCGGCCGAGGACCGCGAACGGGCGCGGGTCGCCGGTGAACTGGTAGTGGCGCAGCACGTCGCCGAAGCCGACCCGGCGGTACAGCTTCCACGCCCGGGTCGGACCCTCCGGCGTGGACAGCAGCACGGCCTCACCGGGCGCGCCGTCCAGCAACCGCCGCAGCAAGGTCTCGCCGAGCCCGCCACCCTGGCTGTCGGGGCGCACGTGCAGCTCGGTGAGCTCGAAGTAGTTCCGCATCCACTGCTCGGCCTCGGCCCGCGGGGTGACGGTCAACATGCCGCGGAAGACCTGCTCGTGCCACCACTGCCCGGGGACGCCCAGGTAGCCGTAGCCGATGCCGACGAGCTGGTCGTCCTGGTCGAACGCGGCCACGCAGCGCCAGCCGGCCCGCATCATGTGCGCCGACCACATGGGAGCGCGCTGCTGCGCGGTGGACGGGGGGTAGCCCATCGCGTCCACGTAGACCTGTAGCGCTTCGGCCAAGCGTGCCCTGAGCTGGTCTGCGGTCAGCTCGACGATGCGGTCGATGTGCGGTGAGGGCGCGGCTGTCACGAGCCGAACACTAGAGGGTCCGGCAAGGCCCGTCGGCGTCCGGTCTCGGTCGGCGGTGCACCCGGCCGTGCGCCGGGACTTCCCCGTCGCCGCTGGTGGGCGCGGCGGTACCGACATGACTCGAACAGGTGATCTACGGCTCCATGCTTGAGCGCGCAGCCGCTCCGGTCTAGTCTGGACCCAGTCGAACTGAAGTTCGAGTACGCCGGGCCCGCGCCACGGGTCCCGGGCTCGCGGGGCTTCGGTTCGCGCGTCACGTCCGGTGGCGGGGTGGGGGAAGCACCTCGCCGCCGGGCGGCCGGCTTCCCCCCGGCTCACCACGCCCACCGCGATCCGGCGCTCCGGCACCGGATCGGCACCGTCGTGACCGAGCGGAGAACACCGATGTCCCAGCACCTGCCCACGTCCCGGTACCGGCGCGGACCGCTGCCCATCCCGGCACAGCGGCGCCCGTCCGACGCGCCGCTGCGGCAGCGGTGCGCGAACCCGGCGCACCGCGGTGACCGGCGGAAGGAGGGCGCGGACTGGCTGCCGGTGGCCGAGCCCGCCGCGCCCGCGGGTGCCCGTTCCCTGCTGGCGCAGGCCCGGGCGTGCCTGCTCGACGCGCAGGACACCGCGAAGCCGACCGAGCGGTACGTGTTCGCGCACCTCGCGGCGTTGCGGGCGGCGACGGCCGTCGTGCTCGCCCGGTCCTGGCGGCACCGCTCCCGGCGCGGCGGCAGCGTGTGGCTGCAGCTCACCGAGGTCGCGCCGGAGCTGCGCGAGTGGGCCGCCCACTTCACCGCGGGCTCGCTGCGCCGCGCCGCGGCCGAGGCGGGCAGCCCGGGGATCAGCCCGGGCGAGGCCGAGATCTGCCTGCGGCACGCCACCGAGTTCGTCGGCGTCGTCGAGCGCGGCGTGTCCGGGGCCGCCCGATGACCCTGCGCCCGCCCGCCGACCTCACCATCGACACCGGCCGGATGCTGGAGCTGATCGGGGTGGAGGGGCAGCTGCTGACCGCGGCCACGCACGACGTGCACCCGGACGCGCGGGTGCCCGGTGCCTCCGGCCGGACCGTGGCCGAGACCATCTGGTTCCTCGGCGGGCAGTGCGAGGACGCGCTGACCTGGCTGGGGGCCTCCGAGCA
The DNA here is from genome assembly GCF_040643635.1 of Saccharopolyspora sp. NPDC047091. Classification (NCBI taxonomy): domain Bacteria; kingdom Bacillati; phylum Actinomycetota; class Actinomycetes; order Pseudonocardiales; family Pseudonocardiaceae; genus Saccharopolyspora; species Saccharopolyspora sp. NPDC047091. The sequence goes on along the minus strand of NZ_JBEYUS010000002.1, from coordinate 85,857 downwards.
GGACGCGAGCGCCTGGGTGGTGCCGGATCCGGCGAGCCTGCGGGAGGTCACCGGCCGGTTCACCGCCCGCCTCGCCGAACTGCTCGCCGAGTTCGGCACCCGGCCGCCCGAGGACGCCTGCCCCACCTGGTGGCCGGAAGAGCATTCGGTGCGGTTCTGGATCCGCCGGGTGCTGCACGCCACCGCGGTGCACCGGGTCGACGTGCAGGGCGCGGCGGGCGTGCCGCGCACCGGCATCGACGTGGACGTGGCGCTGGACGGCATCGACGAGGCGTTGCGGTTGTGGCTCGGCTACCGGCTGCACGCGCTCGGCATCCACGCGACCCGGCCGTGCGTGGTGGGCGTGTCCACCGCCGGGGCGGACTGGCTGGTGCGGGCCGAAGCGAACCGCACGACGGTGCAGCGCACCGCGCCCGGTGAGCACGTGTCCGCCGACGCGGTGCTCAGCGGTGCTCCGGAGCAGCTCTACCTGTGGCTGTGGGGCCGCCTGCCGGACCGCGAGATCACCACCGAGGGAGACCAGGACGCCACAGCCCAGCTCTGGGCCCTCCTCCGCCTCGCAACGAGATGACCCACCACCCCGGCCCGCACCAGGCACTGTCAGGTCTTCAGCACCGTTCTCCCGTCAGCGGCGAAGTCGCTGAACGACCATCTGAGCAACTCGCACCGCCGCGGGTTCGCAGCTGGTTCCTCGCGAGGACAGCGTTGTCGCCTGTGGTGGAGCCACCGGTGAAAACGATCCCGCAGCGACAACGCCGCTGAGGTTCCGCCACCCACCCCCAACGCACGACGAGCCCGATCAGAGAGAGTCAGAGCCCCGAGAGTTGGGTTCGGAGGGTGTCCAGTCCCATCGACCCCAGCTCCAACGCCCGCCGGTGGAAGTCCTTCGAGTCGAACGCCGCCCCGTAGCGGGCGCGCGCGTCGTCCCGCGCTGCTCGCCACAGCCGTTCGCCGATCTTGTAGGACGGCGCCTGCCCGGGCCAGCCGAGGTAGCGGTCGATCTCGTCGTGGACCTGGGCGGGTTCGGCGACGGTGCGGGTGAGCATGAACTCGGCGCCGAGTTCCGGGGTCCAGCGCTCACCTTCGTGGAATCCGGTGCCTGCGGGGATCTCCAGCTCGAGGTGCATACCGATGTCGACGATCACCCGCGCGGCGCGGAACAGCTGGTCGTTGAGCATCCCGAGCAGGTCGCCGTCGTCTTCGAGGTAGCCGAGTTCGCGCATCAGCCGCTCGGCGTAGAGCGCCCAGCCTTCGGCGTGCCCGGAGACGACGCAGGCGAGCCGCTGGAACTTGTTGAGCCGCTCGGCCTGGTGCACGGCGGTCGCGATCTGCAGGTGGTGGCCGGGGACGCCCTCGTGGTAGACGACGGTGGTCTCGCGCCAGGTGGGGAACTCCTCGCGGTCGGCGGGCACCGACCACCACATCCGCCCGGGCCGGGTGAATCCGTCGGTGGGCCCGGTGTAGTAGGCGCCGACGCCGCCACCGGGCGGGGCGATGCGGCATTCGAGGGCCATCAGTTCGTCGGGGATGTCGAAGTGGGTGCCGCGCAGGTCGTGCAGCGCTTGGTCGGACAGCCGCTGCATCCACTGCTGGAGGCCGTCCTGGCCGTGCACCCGGTAGCGCGGATCGGCGTCGAGCTGGGCGGCGGTCTCGGCGAGGGTGGCGCCGGGGCGGATGCGGTGGGCGACCTGCTTCATGTCGGCTTCGATGCCGGCGAACTCGGCCCAGCCCCATTCGTAGGCTTCGCGCAGGTCGAGGGCGGCACCGGTGAAGTACCGCGACCACAACCGGTACCGCTGTTCGCCGACGGCGTCGGCCCGCGGTGCCCGCGGGGCGAGGTCGGTGCGCAGGAACCCGGCGAATTCGGCGTAGCTGCGCGCCGCACCGGCGGCGGCGGAGTCCAGTTCGGACCGCAGCGAGTCGGGGACGTCGGCGCGCCCGACGAGGTCGGCGAAGTAGGAGTCGCGACCGCCCGCGCCCGCCCAGGTGTCGCACTGCTCGGCGACCTTGGTGACCTGGCGGAGGGCGGCGACCTGGCCGCGGGTGGCGGCTTCGGTGAGCCCGGCGCGCAGGTCGGCGACGGCGGCGGGCAGCTGTTCGAGGCGGCGCGCGATGGTGCGCCACTGCTCGGGCGTGTCGGTCGGCATCAGGTCGAAGATCTGGCGGAGGTTCTGCACGGGGCTGGCGATCACGTTGAGCGAGGCGAGGTCCTCACCGGCGTCGTGCAGTTCGACGTCGAGCCCGATGCGTTCTTCGAAGACCGCTTTCGCGGCGCGCTCGCCCGCGTCGGCGGGTTCGGCGGCGGTCATCTCGGCGAGTGCGCGGCGCGCCAGTTCGGCGCGGGCGCGGTGCCCGTCGGGCGAGTAGTCGGTGAGCAGCTCATCACCACCCGGAAGGCCGAGGGCCGTCGCCTCGATCGGGTCCAGTTCGGCGAGTTCGTCGACGAAGCGGTCGCTGATCTGGTGGACGCCACTGCGCTCGGATGCCATGGGGCGAAGGTTATCGCGCCGGTGGGGGCGCCCAGCCACCTTCGGTGTCCGGCGGTGATCGCGCGGCGACCGCGGAGCACGGCGATCAGTCCGGGCCGGTGCGAGCATCACCGGCGTGCGAGGGGAAACGATGCGCACCGGCCGCCGTGCCGGGCTGGGGTTGCTGCTGGTGCTGGTCGGTACGTTGCTGAGCGGGTGCCTGCACACGACGGCGTCGGTGTCGCTGAGCGAGGACGACAAGGCTTCCGGCACGTTGGTGCTGACCACCGACACCCCGGACGGCCAGGTGCCGTTCCGGCTGCACCCGCCGGATGATCTCGCGGACCGGGTGCAGGTGGCGCCGGTCGAGGAGCAGGGCCGGGTGGGGTCGCGGTTGACGTTCCAGGACTTGGAGTTCGACGAGCTGGAGCGGCTCAGCAACGCGTTGAGCCCGTCGGAGTCGCGCTACCAGCTGCACGTGGAACGCCGCGGTTCGCTGGTGGAGTTCACCACGATGCTGGACTTGACGCCGCTGGCGGACACCGATTCGTCGGTGCAGATCGAGCTGACCGCACCGGGCGAGATCACGTCGACGAACGGCAAGGAGACGTCGGGGGTCGTCACCTGGGCGCCGGAGCCGGGCGAGGTCAGCCAGCTCAACGCGACCTTCCAGTACGCGGGCACCGGGATCGGCGTCGGCTGGGCCTGGACGATGGGGCTGGCGGCGCTGGTGATCGGCGCGGTGGTGGTGATCGGGTTGCTCGCGCAGCGCACGCACGAGCGGGACCTCGCCGAGACCCGCGATCGCGTGCCGTGACCGGTGGTCGCGCTGGGCGTCCGGCCCCGTGCGCCGCCCGAGGGGGCGCGTCGCGCAGGATGGTGCCCGTGCCCATCAAGGAATCCGCACCGCAGCTGAACGACCCCGCGGACACGACCACCGAGGACGCCGTGGACTCCGATCTTCCCGGTCAGGTGCAGCGCACCCTCGCCGAACACCTGGACTCCCGGCTCGCCGAGTGCGCCGAGCTGGACGCCGGGTTCGCCGCCGCGGCGCGCGAGGTGAGCCGGTTCGTGCTCGGCGGCGGCAAGCGCATCCGGCCGACGTTCGCGTGGTGGGGCTGGCGCGCCGCCGGAGGTGCCGCGTCGGGTCCGGCGGCGGAGGCGATGCTGCGGGCCGCGAGCGCGCTGGAGCTGATCCAGGCGTGCGCCCTGGTGCACGACGACCTGATCGACGAGTCCGACACCCGCCGCGGCCGCCCGACGGTGCACCGCGAGTTCGCGCACGCCCACCACCGGGAGCGCTGGGCCGGGGGTGCGGCCCAGTTCGGGATGAGCGCGGCGGTGCTGCTGGGCGATCTGGCGCTGGCCTGGGCCGATGACATGCTGCACTGCGCCGGGGTGGAGCCCGCGGCGCTGGCCCGCGGGCTGGGTCCGTGGCGGGCGATGCGCACCGAGATGCTCGCCGGCCAGTACTTGGACGTGTTCAGCCAGGTCCGCGGCGACGAGACGCCGGAGGCGGCGCTGCGGGTCGCGGAGCTGAAGTCCGCGTCGTACACGGTGGCGCGGCCGCTGCAGCTGGGCGCGGAGATCGCCGGGGCGGACGCGGGAGTGCTGGCGGCGTTGGAGGACTTCGGCCACGACATCGGGGTCGCGTTCCAGCTGCGGGACGACCTGCTCGGCGTGTTCGGCGACCCGGCGGTGACCGGCAAGCCCGCCGGGGACGATCTGCGGGAGGGCAAGCGCACACTGCTGATCGCGGAGGCCCTGCGGGTGGCCGGCGACCGGGGCGATGCGGCGGGTGCCGCCGAGCTGCGCTCGGTGCTGGGCGACCCGGACGTGTCGCCGGAGCGGATCGGCTCGGCCCGCGAGGTGCTGGTGCGGCTGGGCGCGCAGCAGGCCGTGGAGGACCGGATCGCGCAGCTCACCGCCACCGCGCACGCCACGTTGCGCGCAGCCGACTTGGCCGAACCGGCCGCGACGCGGCTCGGGGAGCTCGCGGAGGCCGTCACCGACCGGACGCACTGATGCGCCGCGTCCCGGGCCGCACCGAGCACGTCGTGGTGGTGGGCGCCGGGCTCGCGGGCCTGGCGTGCGCGCTGCACCTGGCCGGGGCGGGCCGTTCGGTCACGGTGGTGGAGCGGGAGTCGCTGCCGGGCGGGCGCGCGGGCCTGCTGGAGCTGGACGGCTACCGGGTGGACACCGGGCCGACCGTGCTGACGATGCCGGAGCTGGTGGACGAGGCGCTGGCCGCGGTGGGTTCGTCGCTGGCCGAGCGGCTGGAGCTGATCCCGCTGCACCCGGCGTACCGGGCGCGGTTCGCGGACGGTTCGGCGCTGGACGTGCACACCGACGGTGCGGCGATGGAGCAGGAGGTGCGCCGGTTCGCGGGACCGGCGGAGGCGGCCGGGTACCGGCGGCTGCGGGGCTGGCTCACCGAGGTGTACCGCGCCGAGATGGGCCGGTTCATCGACGCGAACTTCGATTCCCCGCTGGACCTGGTCGGCCCGGAGCTGGGCAGGCTGGCGGTGCTGGGCGGATTCGGGCGGCTGGGCCCGGCGATCGGGCGGTTCTTGCGCGATGAGCGGCTGCGGCGGGTGTTCTCGTTCCAGGCGTTGTACGCGGGGCTGGATCCGCGGCGGGCGCTGGCGCTGTACGCGGTGATCTCGTTCATGGACACGATCGGCGGGGTGTGGTTCCCGCGCGGCGGGATGCACGCGCTGCCCACCGCGCTGGCGGACGCGGCGGCCGCGGCCGGGGTCCGGTTCCGCTACGGCGCCGAGGTGCGGCGGCTGGAGCGGCGCGGCGACCGGGTGGTCGCGGTGCACGCCGGGGAGGAGCGGATTCCGGCGGACGCGGTGGTGCTCACCCCGGACCCGCCGGTGGTGCACGGGCTGCTCGGCGGGCGGCAGCGGCGGTTGCGCTGGTCGCCGTCGGCGGTGGTGGTGCACGCGGGCACCACCCGCTCGTGGCCGGGGACCGCGCACCACACGATCTCGTTCGGCGCGGCCTGGGAGCGCACGTTCACCGAGATCATCCGGGACGGCCGGTTGATGAGCGATCCGTCGCTGCTGGTGACGCGGCCGACGGCGAGCGATCCGGGGTTGGCCCCCGCGGGCCGGGAGCTGCACTACGTGCTGGCGCCGTGCCCGAACCTGCGCACCGCCGGGTTCGACTGGGAGCGGATCGGCCCGGCCTACCGGGACGAGCTGTTCGCGGCGTTGGAGGCGCGGGGTTTCGACGGGTTCGCGGACTCGGTGGAGGTGCAGCGCGTGGTCACGCCGGCCGGGTGGGCGGCGCAGGGGCACGCGGCTGGCACCCCGTTCTCGGCGGCGCACACCTTCGCCCAGACCGGGCCGTTCCGGCCGCGGAACCTCCTGCGCGATCCGGAGAACGTGGTGCTGGCCGGTTCGGGGACGACGCCCGGCGTGGGGGTCCCGCCGGTGCTGATCTCCGGGAAGCTGGCGGCGCGGCGGATCACCGGTTGATCTCGGCGCACCGCCCCGTCGAATCCCGCGAACCCGGATTCCGCAACACCGATTCCGGCACCTCGAATTCGGGGGATTTCCCGCGAATTCCGCGCCGCGCACTGCGCCGCGCGAATTCGCCGCTGCCTCACCGGGCGTACTGCGGGCGCAGCGCGTGCCGGGCGCGGGCGGGCCGGGCGGCGGTGAGCGTCTGCGGCAACCGGCCCCACCACGGCCGGGTGACCAACGCGCCGAGCAGCGCGCCGGAGGCGTTCAGCAGCACGTCGTCGGCCGACACGACCCGCCCGGTGAGCACGGTGTACTGCAGGAACTCGATGCCGCAGGTGACCGCGAGCGCGCCCGCGGCGATCCGGCTCCAGCCGCCGAACCAGGACACCCGCACCGGCACCAGCGCGCCGAACGGAGCCAGCAGCAGCAGGTTCCCGACCAGCTGCAACCACGGCAGCAGGTCACCCGGCGAGGCCTGCAGCGCGGCCCCCAGGTCGGTGCCGGGCACCAGCCGCACCGCGACCCCCGCCGGAGCGGGCTGCGGCGCGGCCACCAGGTAGCCGACGAGGCAGGCCGAGTGCAGCAGCACCGCGTCGACGCCGGACACCAGCAGCGCCGGGACGACGGTGAACCGCCTGCTGCGCACGAGCACCGCGAACGCGGCGGCGGCGATCGTGAGCAGCAGGTACGAGGACGCTGCCGGGATCACAGCGCTCCAGGCCGTCGTGAAGGGGCGCAACTGTCGACCTGACCTTCCTGGTCCGGCCGCGCCCGATCGCCGCTGCTGCGCGAAGCGCGGGCGCGGCGATGCGTTCCGAGTTCTCCCCCAGGAGAACATCCGAATGTGAAATCACGTTTCAATCACGGGGCCCATTCGGTGAACGAACTCCCCGGCGCGCCGGCGGACGGCACGGCGAGTGCGGCGCGCTGCCCGGCGAAAACGACGGTGCCGGGCCGCTCGCAGGAGCGACCCGGCACCGGAGTGGAACGGATGTCGGCTGTGGTTCATCTCTCCGGACCGCCGACGGTCCGGAAGCGCGCGGGGCCGGTGGCGCCCGCCGCGGTGGCCTAGAAGCCCATCGCCTGCGCCCTTCGCTTCACCTCGCGACCGCGGTCGCCGCGCAACGCCTCGATGGGCGTGCCGGGGAGCGAATCGTCCGGGGTGAACAGCCAGGTGAGGATCTCGTCCTCGTTGTAGCCGTTGTCGCGGAGCAGGGTGATCGTGCCACCCAGCCCCTTCACCACCGCGGTCTCGGTGAGGAACGCGGCGGGGACGACGAGGATGCCGTCGCGACGCATGGCGAGCAGGTGGCCGTCACGGATCAGCTGGTGCACCCGGGTCACCACCAGGCCCAGACGTTCTGCGACGTCGGGCAGCGGTGTCATCTCCACATCTGGAGCAAGCACATCCGGGGCAGCGGGGATAGCACTCACCTTGAACACGATGCCACAACGCCCCGCCGCGAGCGTGCCCCGGAAGGGTCATCATCGATCCGGTGCACGACGCCCACCGCGACCCACCGGGCGACGGCGCGGTGACGAGCCCTGGAACAATCGTCGCAGGCAAGCGGAATCCCGGCGGTTGGCGGACACACCATGACTCCTGAAACACGACCCGGCGGCGGCTCGGAGCTCGTCGGGACCATGCTGGAGCGCCGCTACCGCGTGGATTCGGTCATCGCGCGCGGCGGCATGTCCGTCGTCTACCGGGGGCTGGACACCCGGCTGGACCGGCCGGTCGCGCTCAAGGTGATGGATTCGCACTACTCGGCGAACCCGTCGTTCGTGGAGCGCTTCGAGCTGGAGGCGCGGTCCGCGGCCCGGCTGCACCACCCGTCCGTCGTCGCCGTCTACGACCAGGGCGTGGACCGGGAGGTCGACGGGGACCGGGTGTACCTGGTGATGCAGCTCGTGGAGGGCTGCACGCTGCGGGAGGTGCTGCTGGAGCAGGGCGCGCTGCCGCTGCCGATGGCGGTGAGCGTGCTGCGCCCGATGCTCTCGGCGCTGGCGGCCGCGCACCACGCGGGCATGGTGCACCGCGACATCAAACCGGAGAACGTGCTGGTCGGGCTGGACGGTTCGGTGCGGGTCGCCGACTTCGGCCTGGTGCGGGCGACCGCGTCGGCGGGCAGCACCACCGGCAACGTCATCCTCGGCACCGTCGCCTACCTGTCCCCGGAGCAGGTGACGACCGGGGACGCGGATGCGCGCACCGACGTGTACTCGGCCGGTGTGGTGCTGTACGAGCTGCTGACCGGGCGTCCGCCGTTCGCCGGGGACACCGCGCTGTCGGTGGCCTACCAGCACGTGAACGCCGACGTCCCGCCGCCGAGCGAGATCACCCCGGAACTGCCGCCCGCGATCGACGACCTGGTGCTGCGCGCCACCCGGCGGGACCCGGCGGGCCGACCGGACGACGCGGCGGCGTTCCTGCGCGAGCTGGAGCGGATCAGCGCCGAGCTGGGGCTGCGCCCGGTGCCGGTCCCGGTGCCGGTGTCCGAACAGCGCACCGAGATGGTCTCGGCCGATCCGGGCGGGCCGCCGACGGAGCGGATCGCGCCCATCACCGAGGCCTCGGTGCCCGACGCCTACGACCACTCCGGCGGACCCCGTGGGACCCGCGCGATGCCGCGCCCGCCCGCTCCCGAGGAGACCACGCACGAGATCGCGGCGGTGCGCCCGTCGCCCGCCGAGCGCCACGAGCAGGAGCGCAAGCGCGGCGGCCGCCGGTTCGCGCTGATCACGCTGGCGATCCTGGTGGTCGCGGGCCTGATCGGCGGCACCGCCTGGTGGATGGGCAGCGGCCGCTACATCCAGGTGCCGCGGGTGACCGGCGAGACCGAGCAGGTCGCCCAGCAGGTGCTGCGCGGCGCCGACCTCAGCGCCGAGATCAGCAGGCAGCTCGACGACGAGGTGCCCGCGGGCGTCGTCATCAGCTCCTCGCCGAAGCAGGGCGCGCGCATCCTCAGCGGCCAGTCGGTGGAGCTGGTGGTGTCGCTGGGCAAGCCGAAGGTGCCCGACATCGCCAAGGGCACCGACCTGGAGCAGGCGCAGCAGGCGCTGCGCGACGCATCGCTGCGCCCCGAGCGCGACGCTTCCGCCGACCAGTACGACACCGAGGTGCCGGAAGGCGCGGTGCTCGGCGTCGACCCGGGCCCGGGCACCGAACTGCCGATCAGCTCGACGGTGCGGATCGTGGTCAGCAAGGGCCCGCCGCCGGTGCCGGTGCCGGACGTGACCGGGGCGAGCAAGGACGAGGCGTTCGCCGCGCTCATCGCCGCCGGGTTCGAACCGTACGAGGCGGGCAGGCAGTTCGACTCCAACGTCGAGGGCGACCACGTGATCACCACCGATCCGGCGCCGGAGACGGTCGTGAAGCTGTCCGGCAAGCCCCGGGTGGGCGTGGTGCTGTCCAACGCGGTGACGGTGCCCGACCTCAACGGCAAGCGCACCCAGGACGCGCAGCAGGAGCTGGCGGCGCTCGGGCTGACGCTGGAGGTGCACTCGTTCTTCGAGCGCCCCGACAGCATGATCCTGGGCCAGCTGCCGCTCGCGGGCAGCAAGGTGGAGCCGGGTTCGACGGTCGGCGTCACGGCGCTGTGACCCGGGTTTGATCATGCGTTCACCCGGCCCCGGTTGATCACGAAGTGGTCAACCGGGGCCGGTCCCGCCCGGCGGCGGATCACCGTGTGGAAACATGGAGCGCACGATGCCCCCGAGCCCGCCCACCGAGCCGGGCGCCGCGACCGAGGCCCCCCTGGGCCGGAACGGCGCCGGAGCCCCCGTCCCGAGCACTGCTCGCCCCACCGGCGAGGCAGCGCGCGAGCTGAGCACCCGCAGCAGGCGATTACCGCTGCGGACCATCGCCCTCGGAGCGATCGGTTCGCTGCTGCTGCTGGCCGGTTCGTTCGGCGGTGCGGGCGTGCTCGTGCACGACCCGATCCTCGGTTCCGGCCCGCTGTCCGCGATGCGCTACGGCCACGGACGCGATCTCGCGCTGGCCGTGCTCTACACCGGTTTCGGCGTGCTGGTGTGGGCGTGGGTGCGGCTGGGCCGCGGGGTGCTGGCGGAGCTGGTGGACGCGCGGGGCGTGCTGGCGGCGACGGCCGCGTGGATCGCGCCGATGCTGATCACCCCGCCGCTGTTCACCAGGGACGTCTACAGCTACCTGGGCCAAGGCCTGCTCGCGCTGCACGGGATCGATCCCTACGCGGTCGGGCCGTCGACGCTGACCGGGCCGATCCCGGACAACGTGCACCCGACGTGGCAGACCACGCCGGCCCCGTACGGGCCGCTGTTCATGGGCATCGCCAAGGGCGTCATCCTGATCGCCGGCGACGGCATGATCTCGAGTGTCATCGTGATGCGCCTGGTGCTGCTCTGCGGCCTGGTCTTGTTGATCTTCGCATTGCCGGGTCTGGTCCGTGAACTCGGGGGCCGGTTGCCGGTGGCGCTGTGGCTCGTCGCGGCCAGTCCGATGACGGTGGTGCACCTCGTCGGCGGGCCGCACAACGACATGCTCATGATCGGCCTGCTGGCGATGGGCACGCTGCTGATGCTGCGCGGCAGGCACAAGAGCGGGATCGCGCTGGTCACGCTGGCGATGGCGATCAAGGCGACGGCCGGGGTGGCGCTGCCGTTCCTGGTGTGGATCTGGGCGGCGCGGCTGCCGGGCAACCGCTGGCAGCGGCTGCTGCGGGCGGGCACCGCCTCGGTGGCGATCTTCGTGCCGGTGTTCGCCGCGTGCATGGCGCTGGCGAAGGTCGGGTTCGGCTGGCTGCCCGCGCTCTCCGCGCCCGGCATGATCGTGAACTACCTGTCCGCGCCGACCGGCATCGGCCAGGCCGTGCACGGGCTGGTGTCGCTGTTCGTCGAGGTCGACCGCGGCCCGTTCGTCGAGGTCGGCCGCACCCTCGGCTCGCTGGCGCTGGCCGGGGTGCTGGTGTGGCAGTGGTGGCGCGCGCAGGACGGCGGCACCACCGCGGTGCGCCGGGCCGCGATCGCGCTGCTCGCCGCCGCGCTGCTCTCCCCGGTGGTGCTGCCCTGGTACCTGACCTGGAGCGTGGCGCTGGGCTGCGCGCTGCGGTGGACGCCGCGGGCGCTGTCCTACGTGGTGGGTGCCTCGGTGGTGCTGGTGCTGGCGTACTACCCGGACGGCGAGCAGGCGATGTACAACTGGCCGTTCGTCGCGGTCGGGGTCGCCGCCGCGGTGCTCGCCGCGCTGTCGCTGGTGCGGTTCGACCCGCTGGGGCTGAACCGCTTCCGGGGCGGCCCGGGTCCGGAGGAGCCACCGGAGCAGGGCGGCGCGGACCGGGAACCGGACGGCGGCCGGACGGCGCAGGTGCCCCAGGTGACCCAGGTGGACGTGATCGCGCCGCCCGAGCGGCGCTCCCCCGCACCGGACTCCGCGCCCTAGCCGCACCGAAAACGGGTTGCGGTCCCGCACCCGCCGTCGAGTAGCGTGCGCGGCATGTCGAGCCCCGAAGCGTCCGAGGTGGGGGTTGCCGGTACCGCCGTCAGCCCCCAGCACCCCTGACCGCCTGTTCTCGCCACTTCTGCCGCGTAGTGCTCGGGTGGCGGAACCTCAGCGGCGGTGCCGATGTCTTGGGTGGTCGCTGCTCAGCGCTTCGCCGCTGACAGGACACCGACACGACCCGCCGGGCAGGTTCAGAGACGGGCGGTGAGCACGCGCCCCTGAGCAACGCAGCGCCCCGAGGCATCCGGCGCCCGCCGAACGTCCGGCTCGCCCGAACGTCCGGCGGGCCCGAGCACTCGGCGCCGCTGCGCACCGGAGCGGCCCGCCGCACCCGCGGGCCGCCCGGTTCGCGCGTTCCGGCTGACGCGGTCACGAGACGTCCCGTCCTCGTCCGCTCGTTCCGGAGTCCTCGATGCCGCTCGTCCTGCCCCTGCTCGCCCTGGCCATGTTCGCCATGGGCACCTCGGAATTCATGCTCGCCGGCCTGGTGCCGGACATCGCCGCCGATCTCGGCGTCCCGATCGGGTCCGCGGGCCTGCTGACCTCGGCGTTCGCCGCCGGCATGGTGGTGGGCGCGCCCGCGATGGCGGTCCTCGCCCGCCGCCGGTCGGCCCGGTGGGCGCTGCTGGCCTGCCTGCTGGTCTTCGCGGGCTGCCACGTGGTCGGCGCGCTCACGGCCGCGTTCCCGGTGCTGTTCGGCACCCGGGTGGTGGCCGCGCTGGCGAACGCCGGTTTCCTGGCGGTCGCGCTGAGCACCGCGACCCGGTCGGTCCCCGCGGACCGGCAGGGCCGGGCGCTGGCGGTGCTGCTGTCCGGGACGACGGTCGCCACCGTGGTGGGCGTGCCGTCGGGTGCGCTGCTCGGCGCGGCGTTCGGCTGGCGGGCACCGTTCTGGGTCGTCGCGCTGCTGTGCGCGCCCGCGGCGCTGGGCGTCGCCCGCGGCGTGCCCGGCGGGGGCGCGGACGCGGCGGCGGTGCGGTTGCGGGCCGAGCTCGCGCAGCTCCGCGTGCCGCGGCTGACGCTGGCGATGGGGCTCGCCGCGCTGGTGAACGCGGGGACGTTCGCCGCGTTCACGTTCCTGGCACCGGTGGTCACCGGGGCGGCCGGACTGGTGGAGTGGTGGGTGTCGCCCGCGCTGGTGCTGTTCGGCGCCGGATCGTCCGCGGGGGTGGCGCTCGCCGGGCGGCTGTCGGATCGGCGGCCCGGGGTGGTGCTCGCCGTCGGAGGGCCGGTCCTGCTGCTGGGCTGGGTGCTGCTGGCGGTGCTCGCCGCGCATCCGGTGGTGCTGCTGGTGCTGCTGCTCGCGCAGGGCACCGCGGCGTTCGCCGTGGGCGGCACGCTGATCGCGCTGGTGCTGCGCTTCGCCGCGGGGGCACCGGTGCTGGGCGGCGCGTACGCGACGGCCGCGTTGAACGTCGGGGCCGTCGGCGGTCCCGCAGCCGGGGCCGCGGCGCTCACGACGAGCGCGGGCGAGCTCGGGCCGGTTCTGGTGGCGGCCGCGCTCACCGCGCTCGCACTGCTCGCGGCCCTCCCCCGGCTCCGCACCCTCACCTCCGGGTGAACGGCCCGATCGACCAGGCCGACGGGCCGTTCCCCCGGGTGAGTCCGCGGGTGCGGGCTCGGTGTCCGCCGCCGCCCGGCCGGACGGGGGTGGGCCGGGCGGTGGCGGAAGCCGTCACTTGGAGGGCAGGACCAGCGTCTTCAGGCCGGTGCCGGTGCGGAACTCCTCCAGCGCGGCGGCGTAGTCGTCCAGCCCCGCGGTGTTGGTGATCAGCGCGTCCGAGTCGATCGCGCCCGCGACCAGCAGGTCCCGCGCCCGGTCGAAGCTGTTGTGCACCGCCATCGAACCGACGATGGTGATCTCCTCGTTGTAGACCTTGAACGGGGAGAAGTTCGCGGTCTTCGCCGCGTCCGCGACGCCGAACTGCAGGAACGTGCCCGCCTTGCGGACCCGGCCCAGCCCGTCCTCGATGGCGGCGATGACGCCGGTGGCGTCCACCACCAGGTCCCAGCCCTCGGCCGCCTCGTCCAGCGCGGAGGCGTCGGTGGCGATCGCGCTCACGCCCATCGACTCGGCCACCGCGAGCCGGTCCTGCCTGCGGTCCACGACCGACAGGCTGCGCACCCCGGCCCGCTTGAGCAGCTGCGCCAGCAGCAGCCCCATCGTGCCCGCGCCGTAGATCAGCACGTCGTCGGTGAGGTCGTGCGGGGCCTTGTCCAGCCCGTGCACCGCGCAGGACAGCGGCTCGATCAGCGCCGCCGCGGTGGGCGAGATGCCCTCCGGCAGCGGGTAGCACTTTTTGGCCTGCACCTTGACGTACTCGGCGGCACCACCGGGCGAGCTGATGCCGATCGCCTGCCACGGCTCGCACAGGTTGCCCTTGCCCTTGCGGCAGTACCGGCACTCCCCGCAGGGCAGCGACGGATCCACCGCGACGGCGTCGCCCTCGGCGAGGCGGGTGACCTCGCTGCCCACCGCGACCACCCGGCCGGCCAGCTCGTGGCCCGGGGTGATCGGGTAGTTCACCACCGGGATCTCCCCGTCCACCAGGTGGAGGTCGGTGCCGCAGAGCCCGCAGGCGTCCACCGCCACCACGACATCGTTCGGGCCCGGGGTGGGATCGGGCACCGTGGTGACCGTGATCTGACCGGGTCCTTCGACGACGACCGCACGCATGCCGGCCATCCTTTCCTCTCGCCTCTCCCCGAACGGGCGGGCGCGCCCGTTCGCTCCTTGCACGAGGTACCCGCCTCGCCTCCCGACCGGACCGGGAGGCGGGACCGCACCTCCGCCGGATCGCGATCCGGCGGTCATGGCGGAGCGGGCCGGGGTGGCGCTGCCGCCACTCCGCCCCGCTCCCGCGACCCCGGCGGCACCTCGTCGGGTGCCGCCGCGGCCGCCGCCGGTTCACCCGAGGTGAACCGGTCCGATCACTTGAGGGCGCCCATGGACAGCCCGCGCACCAGCTGGCGCTGCGCGATCCAGCCGACGATGACCACCGGCAGCACCGCCAGCGTCGCCGCGGCCGACAGCCGCGCCCAGTACAGGCCTTCGCTGGTGATGAAGCCGACCAGGAACACCGGCACCGTGGGTGCGTTGATCGCGGTGAGGTTCACCGCGAAGAAGAACTCGTTCCAGGCGAAGATCGCGCAGATCAGCGCGGTCGCCGCGATGCCGGGGGCCACCATCGGCAGCAGCACCTTGGTGAGCTCGGTGCGCAACCCGGCACCGTCCACCTTCGCCGCCTCCAGCACCTCGGAGGGCACCTCCTGGAAGAACGAGCGCATCATCCACACCGCGATCGGCAGGTTCATGCCCGTGTAGAGCAGGACCAGCGACCAGATGTTGTCCAGCAGGTGCATGTTCTGCGCGGCCACGAAGATCGGCACGATCGCCGCGACCACCGGCAGCATCTTGGTGGAGATGAAGAAGAACAGCGCGTCCTTGGTGCCCTTCACCGGCCGGATGGACAGCGCGTAGGCCGCGGGCACGGCCAGCACCACCACCAGCAGGCACGAGATCACCGTGGCGATCAGCGAGTTCACCAGGTACGGCCCGAGGCCCCCGTCGAACACCAGCCGGTACTGGTCCAGCGTCGGGGTGAACAGGAACTTCGGGTCGTCGGTGTAGGCGTCGGCCTCCTGCTTGAACGACGTCAGCACCATCCAGAACACCGGGAACACGAACATGATCCCCAGCGCCCAGGCGATGATCGTCAGTGCGGTCCCTCCCGCCGTGCGGCGCTTCATTCCGAAACCTCCTTGCCGGAAATGGCGGTGAAGATCGCGCGCAACGCGAAGGTGGCCACGATGATGGTCAGGATCACGACCACGACGCCGAGCGCGGCCGCCTGGCCGACGTCGAAGCCCTGGAAGACCCGCTGGTAGAGGTAGTACGGCAGGTTGGTGGTGGCGATGCCGGGACCGCCCTGGGTCATCATGAAGATCTCGTCGAACGTGTTGACCACGTAGATCGAGCCCAGCAGCCCGGCGAGCTGGATGTAGCGGCGCAGGAACGGCAGCGTCATGAAGCGGAACGTCTGCCAGTGCGTGGCGCCGTCCATCTTGGCGGCCTCCAGCACGTCGCGCGGCTGGCTCTGCAGCCCGGCGAGCACGATCAGCATCATGAACGGCGTCCAGCGCCACACCAGCGCGGCCAGCACCGACACCATCGGGTGTTCCCCGACCCAGTCGATGCCGCCCAGCCCGATCGGGCTGAGCACCGCGTCCACCAGCCCGTAGGTGGGGTTGAGCATGCTCGTCTTCCACAGCAGCGCCGAGGCCACCGGCATGATCAGGAACGGGGTGATGAGCATGGTGCGCACCACGCCGCGCCCGAAGAACGGCCGGTCCAGCAGCAGCGCCAGCCCGACGCCCAGCGCCAGCGACACCAGCACGCAGCCGACGGTGATCACGACCGTGTTCAGCGCGGCGGTGTAGAACTCGCTGTCGGTGAAGACGTCCGCGTAGTTCGACAGGCCGATGAAGCCCCACGAACCGGGGTTGAGCAGGTTCCACGAGTGCAACGAGTAGAAGATCGTCGCGAGGAACGGGGCCTGCGTGATGATGATCGTGAAGATCAGCGCGGGCAGCAACGGTCCCCGGCGGGACCACTTCTCCTTGCGGCTGAGGGTCGCGCCCTTGGCCGCGGTCATCTCCGCAGTGCTCATGGCCGGTAGTTCTCCCCCACGGTGTCGGCGTAGCGCTGCGCCTGCTCCAGCGCTTCGTCAGCGGTCTTGCTCCCGGCGATGGCCGCGGACATCTGCTGGCTCACGCGGGTGCCGAGGTCGACGAACTCGGGGATGCGCACGAACTGCAGGCCCTGGTAGGGCGTGGGCTGGGAGCTCGGGGTGGTCTGGTCGACGCGGCTGATGCCGTGCAGCGTCTGCTGCCCGAACGCCGCGGCGGCCTTCTTGTACTCCGGCATCTCGTAGGTGGACTGGCGGCTGCCGGGGGGCAGGTTCTGCCAGCCGAGCCGCTCGCCGACGGTCCGCAGGTACTGCTTGGAGGTGGACCAGGCGATGAAGTCGAACGCCTCGTCGGGCATCTCGGTGGTCTTCGGCACGCCCAGCGCCCAGGTGTAGAGCCAGCTGGCGGGCTTGCCGCCGGGGCCGGTCGGCGCGTTCGCGTAGCCGATCTTGCCGGAGACGGTGCTCTCCTTCGGGTCCTCCAGCGTGCCCGCCGAGGACGTCGAGTCGAACATCATCGCCGCGTTGCCCTGGCCGAACTCGGTGAGGCATTCGGTGAAACCGCTGCTGGAAGCGCCGGGCTCGCCGTGGTCGCGCACCAGGTTCACGTAGAAGTTCACCGCCTCGCGCACCTCGGGCGAGGTGAGCTGCGCGTTCCAGTTCTCGTCGAACCAGCGCCCGCCGAACGAGTTGATCATGGTGTTGAGGGGCGCCATCACCTCGCCCCACCCGGGCAGGCCGCGCAGGCAGATCCCGGCGCGACCGCCGGGGCCGCCGTCGAGCTTCGCCGCCATGTCCGCGACCTGCTGCCAGGTCGGGTTCTCCGGCATCGTCAGCCCGGCCTCGGCGAACAGGTCCTTGCGGTAGTTCAGCAGCGCCGTCTCGCCGTAGAACGGGGCCGCGTACATGTGGCCCTGGTAGGACAGCGAGTCCTTGATGGACGGGATGAAGTCGTCCTTGTCGTACCCCGGAGTCGCGTCCATCCGCGGATCCAGGTCGTGCAGCCAGCCGTTCGCCGCCCAGATCGGCGTCTCGTAGTTGCTGACCATCACCACGTCGAACTGGCCGCTACCGGTGGCCACCGACTGGGTGATCTTGTCCCGCGCCTGGTTCTCCGGCAGCGAGATGAACCGCACCCGCACGTCGGGGTGCTGCGCCTCGAACTCCCCGACCAGGTCCTGCATGTCCTCCATCTGCGGGTTCGACACCACCGCCACCCGCAGCACCCGGCGCCCGTCGCCGGACCCGATCGCTCCCGCTCCCGCGCAACTCGCGGTGAGCAGCACCGCCGCCATCATGGCGACCAGCGACCACCATTTCCTGCCGAAATTCATCGGCATCCCTTTCTGCCGTTGCTCACGCTCGCACCACCCGCGGGCCGATCGCCTCGATGTCCTCGGCGATGCCCTGGTCCAGCCCGGTATCGGTGACCAGCACGTCGACCTCGGAGAGATCGCCGTACCGGTGCAGGGACACCGGGCCGATCTTGCTGTGGTCCGCGAGCAGGACCCGTCGTCGCGCCCCGCGCAACATCAGTGTTTTGATCTCAGCGGAATTCTGGTCCGGAGTGGTGAGTCCCCGATGCAGGGAAACCCCGTCGGTGCCCAGGAATGCAACGTCGGCGAACACTTCCCGCCACCGTTGCGCAGCCCAGGTCCCGACACCTCCGTTGGTGGTCACGCGCACCCTTCCGCCCGGCGTGAGCACCGACAGGTTGGGCCGCGCCGCCAAGGAGACGGCGATGCTCAAGCTGTCCGTGATCACGGTGAGCGGCCGGTCGGCCGGCAGCAGTTCAGCGAACCGGGCACACGTGGTGCCGGATTCGATGAGGATGGCGCCTTCAGCAGGCAGTTCGGCGAGAGCGGCCCGCGCGATGCGGGTCTTCTCGGCGACCATCACGTTCTCTCGGGCGGACAGCTGCGGGTCGAAACTCCACCGCTCCACCGGGATCGCACCCCCGTGCACGCGGTGCAGGAGTCCGTGCTCTTCCAGCACGGTCAGGTCGCGCCTGATCGTCTCCGGGGTCACTTGCAGCTCCCCCGCGAGTCCGGTCACGTCGACGCGGCCCTCCTGCCTCGCACGCTCGACGATGAGCTGCTGGCGTTCACGCGCGTACACCCTGGTCGGTCCTCCGGCCTCGACCCGACTCCGATGCCCGAATCGGTCCGCTTTCATCTGACCGAGTTTGTTTAGCCGGTGTTCACAGCCACCGTCAAGGGTGCACGACCAGCAATAGGACCAGCGCTCGCCCCGATCAGCGCAACGCGAACTCGGAGCGTGACCACAGGAATACGCGCAGAAACAAAAGGACTCGGAAGCAGACGGCGGCAGCGGCCATCCGGCCCAGGATGTGCGGCATCGGCACCACAGGGCCGTCCGGAACCGTGGTCTCGGAACCGATGAAGATCCCATTCGGGCAACGATCGACCGGAGATCGCCGGTCACGGGCCTGCCGGCGGCCGGAACGCGAACGGGCCGGGGTGGTCGCCCACCCCGGCCCGCCGGTCCTCGCGGCCCGCCGCGCGCGTCAGCTGCGCAGCATCTCCGCGACGAGGAACGCCAGTTCCAGCGACTGCTGGGTGTTCAGCCGCGGGTCGCAGGCCGTCTCGTACCGGCCCGCCAGGTCGGTGTCCGAGATGTCCTGGGCGCCGCCGAGGCACTCGGTGACGTCCTCGCCGGTCAGCTCGATGTGGATGCCGCCCGGGTGGGTGCCCATCCGGTGGTGCACCTCGAAGAAGCCCTGCACCTCGTCGACGACGCGGTCGAAGTGGCGGGTCTTGTAGCCGGTGCTCGACTCGTGGGTGTTGCCGTGCATCGGGTCGCACTGCCACACCACCTGGTGGCCGGTGGCGGTGACCTTCTCCACGATCGCGGGCAGCACGTCGCGCACCTTGCCGTTGCCCATCCGGCTGATCAGCGTCAGGCGGCCGGGCTCGTTGTTCGGGTCGAGCCGCTCCACGTACTCCACGGCCATCTCCGGCGTGGTGGACGGGCCGATCTTCAGGCCGATCGGGTTCGCGATCTGCTCGGCGAACGCGACGTGCGCGTGGTCGAGCTGGCGGGTGCGGTCCCCGATCCACAGGAAGTGCCCGGACAGGTCGTAGAGCCGCGGCGATTCCTGCGAGCCGTCCAGCCGCAGCATCGCCCGCTCGTAGTCCAGCACCAGCGCCTCGTGGCTCGCGTACAGGTCCACCGCGTGCAGGCTGGTGTCGTCCACCCCGCAGGCCGCCATGAAGCGCAGGCCGCGGTCGATCTCGGCGGCGACGGACTCGTAGCGCTCGCCCGCGGGCGAGTTGAGCACGAAGTCCTTGTTCCAGTCGTGCACCTTCGTCAGCGCGGCCATGCCGCCGCTGGTCAGCGCGCGGGACAGGTTCATCGCGGCGCTGGCGTTCGCGTAGGCGCGGATCAGCCGCGACGGGTCGTGCCTGCGGGCCTCCTCGGTGGCGACCAGCGAGTTGACCATGTCGCCGCGGTAGCTGGGCAGGCCGAGCGCGTCGGTGCCGCTGGAGCGCGGCTTGGCGTACTGCCCGGCGAGCCTGCCGAGCTTGACCACCGGCATGCTCGCGCCGTAGGTGAGCACGACCGCCATCTGCAGCAGGGTGCGGATGTTGCCGCGGATGTGCGGCTCGGTGTTGTCCGCGAAGGTCTCCGCGCAGTCCCCGCCTTGCAGCAGGAACGCCTCACCGCGGGCGACGGCGGCGAGTTGTCCGCGCAGCCGGTCCACCTCGGAGGGCACGGTCACCGGCGGCACGCTCTCCAGCACCTTGCGGACCTTCGCGACCTGTTCCTCGGGCCACTCGGGCTGCTGCGCGGCGGGCAGCTTCAGCGCCTCGTCCAGGCGGGCGCGCATCTCAGGGGGCAGCGGAGGAAGTTCCGGAAGTTCATCGACCGGAACATCGACGGTCCAATTCACATTTGCCAGGATAGGCCGTGCTGGCCAGTGCTTTTCACCTGGGAGAGACGGAGCGCACGCCGGGCGAATCGATTCACCCGCTCGGCCGCGCGCGGCGACCCGCCCAGGACGTGCGAACGCCGTCCCACCCGGCGGGCGGGACGGCGCCGGTGCGTCAGCCGAACAGCACCTCGGCCTCGGCGTAGCGGGACAGCGGGACGGTCTTCAGCTTCGCCGTCGCCTCCCCCAGCGGGACCCGCACGATGTCGGTGCCGCGCAGCGCCACCATCTTCCCGAAGGCGCCCTCGCTGACCGCGTCCACCGCGTGCAGCCCGAAGCGGGTGGCGAGCACCCGGTCGTAGGCGGTGGGCGTGCCGCCGCGCTGGGTGTGGCCGAGCACCACCGCGCGGGACTCCTTGCCGGTGCGGCGGGCCAGCTCGTCGGCCAGCCAGGTGCCGACGCCGCCGAGGCGCACGTGGCCGAACGCGTCGGTCTCGCCGGTCAGCAGCACTTCCTCGCCGTCCTGCGGGACCGCGCCCTCGGCGACCACGATGATCGGCGCGTACTGCCGTTCGAAGCGCTGCTGCACCCACTCGCAGACCTGGTCCACGCTGAACCGCTTCTCCGGCCCGAGGATCACGTTCGCGCCGCCCGCCAGCCCGGAGTGCAGCGCGATCCAGCCGGCGTGCCGCCCCATCACCTCCACCACCAGCGCGCGGTGGTGCGATTCGGCGGTGGTGCGCAGCCGGTCGATCGCCTCGGTCGCGATGTGCACGGCGGTGTCGAAGCCGAACGTGTAGTCGGTGGCGTCGAGGTCGTTGTCGATCGTCTTCGGCACGCCCACCACGGGCACGCCGTCCTGGTTGAGCCGTTCGGCGACGCCGAGGGTGTCCTCGCCGCCGATCGCGATCAGCGCGTCCACGCCGTGCTCGGCGAGGGTCCGCTTGATCCGCTCGACGCCGTCCTGCTCCTGGTACGGGTTGGTGCGCGAGGAACCGAGGATGGTGCCGCCGCGGGCGAGGACGTCCTCAACCTGCTCCAGGCCGAGCGGCATCGTGAGGCCGTCCATCGGCCCCCGCCAGCCGCTGCGGAACCCGACGATCTCGTGCCCGTGCACCGCGATCCCCTTGCGGGTGACCGCGCGCAGCACGGCGTTCAGCCCCGGGCAGTCGCCCCCGCCGGTCAACACTCCGATACGCGTTCCAGCCGGCATCGTCGCCGCCTCCCTTGATCCGCTCCACGGTGATCTGGATCTCGTCCGGGAGCCTGTCACGCCCTGTATCGGTGCAGCAAGTACTCCGACCGGGCGACGGATCGGGCGCGAACGGCGCGAAGATCGGCGAACTACCTGGTCAGCGCGGCCGGGCGCTCACAGCGGGAACCCGCGCTTGCGCTGCACCTCCTCGATCACCTTCCACCGGGTCAGGTTGTGCCGGGCGTCGGCGAGCGCGTCGTGCGCGTTCGACGGCGCGGAGGGCAGCCTCGGCTTGCCCACGTCCTCCCAGCGCTGCCGCAGATCGCGGGTGAACTTGGGGACCTTCGGCGGCAGCGCGGGCATCGCACCCCACAGCTGCGCCAGCGCCACGTGGTCGTAGGAGGCCAGCCAGGCCCACAGCTCGACGTCCTGATCGCGTGCGGTCAGGAACTCGTAGAGGTCGTCCCGGATCCTGCTCCGCGAGCGCCACGCCCTGTCCGCGGGCGGCGGCAGCTGCGGCAGCACGTTCCGGCGCACCCACTGCCCGGCCTTGGACTCGTCGAACTCGGTGGACACGGCGTAGAACTCGCGGCCGGTCTCGTCCACCACCCCGATCGAGACCAGGTCGATGGTCTGGCCGTCCTCGATGAACTCACAGTCGTAGAAGAACCGCACCGGCCCAGCGTAAAGACGCCGCCCACCGGCCAGGACCGGCCCCGGCCGCGGTCACCCGATGCGCGGTGTGCTGGGGGTTCAGCCGGCCTGCGAGCGCGGGAGCCGGTCGGCGCCGCCGGGACCACCCTGCTGCTGCACGTTCCAGCCCGCGACGTGCTTGCCCTGCGCGGCCAGGTCGTCCTTGGCCTTCGCGGCGTAGACGTCCACGTACTCCTGGCCGGAGAGCTCCATCAGCGCGTACATGATCTCGTCGGTGATCGAGCGCTCCACGAACCGGTCGCCGGCGAGGCCCTCGTAGCGGGAGAAGTCCAGCGGCTCGCCGATCTTCACCTTGACCTTGTGCGGGTACCACATCTTGGAGCCGATGGGGTTGACCTTGTCGGTGCCGAACATGGCGATCGGGATGACGGTCACGTCGGCTTCCAGCGCCATCCGCGCGACACCGGTCTTGCCCTTGTAGAGCCGGCCGTCCGGCGAGCGGGTGCCCTCGGGGTACACGCCGAGCAGCTTGCCCTCGCGCAGCAGCCGCACCCCGGTGTCCAGCGCGGCCTGCGCCGCGGCACCGCTGGAGCGGTCGATCGGGACCTGGCCGACGCCGGAGAAGAAGTACTTCTGCAGCTTGCCCTTGAGCCCGGTGCCGGTGAAGTACTCGCGCTTGGCCAGGAACGTCACCCGCCGCGGCATCATCAGCGGCATGAAGAACGAGTCGGCCACCGCCACGTGGTTGCTGACCAGGATGGCCGCCCCGGATTCCGGTACGTGCTCGATGCCCTCCACCCGTGGACGGCAGAACAGCTTCATGAGCGGACCGAGCACGATGTGCTTCATCACCCAGTACAGCACGCGCCGCTGCCTTTCTGAACACCCGGAATGCCTCGTTCAAGGTTACGGAGCCCGGTCAGCGCGCACAATGCGACCCCGCCCGAGACGGATCACGCGGCTGGAGATCGCCCCGTGGAGGCCTCTCGCGTGCGACGATGTCCGGACAGCGGCGGATCGATGGCGGTAGGAGGCTGCGGTGCCCGTTCTTCCCGGCGCCGAACCGTTCGTGCACGACGGGTCCGACGAGATCGGGGTCCTGCTGTGCCACGGGTTCACCGGAACCCCGCAGGGCATGCGGGACTGGGGTGAGCACCTGGCCGCCGAGGGGTTCACGGTGCGCTGCCCACGGCTCCCGGGGCACGGCACGCACTGGCGGGACCTCAACCGCACCGGCTGGACCGACTGGTACGCGGCCGTGGAGCGGGACCTCGCCGAGCTGACCGGGCGCTGCCGGTCGGTGTTCGTCTTCGGGCTGTCGATGGGCGGCACGCTCACGTTGCGGCTGGCGCAGAACCACCCGGAGCTGTCCGGCATCGTGCTGGTGAACCCGTCGGTGACGACGCTGCGCAAGGACGCGGTCCTGCTTCCCCTGCTGTCCCGGGTGCTGCCGTCGATCCCGGGCGTGGCCGGGGACATCGCCAAGCCGGGCGCCGTGGAGCTCGGCTACGACCGGACGCCGCTGCGCGCGGCCGCGAGCCTGCAGCGGTTGTGGCGGCTGGTGCGCCGCGATCTCGGGAAGGTGCGGCAGCCGGTGCTGCTGGCCCACTCCGCCACCGACCACGTCGTGGAGCCGGTGAACTCGACGATCGTGCTGGAAGGCATCCGAAGCGGCGACGTCACCGAAGTCGTGCTGCGGGACAGCTACCACGTGGCGACCCTCGACCACGACGCCGCGTCGGTGTTCACCGGTAGCGTCGAATTCGTCCGCAGGATCCACCGCGAGCGTGTCGAGGAACCCGCATGAGCACGCGTCATGAGAACGCCGACGGCCCGGAGGACATCGACGCCGCCTTCGCCGAGATCGTCGCAGGTCTCGAGCAGGACGAGCCGATGGCGCGGTGGCCCGAGGAGGACCGCGGCACCGGCGACGAGGCGCCGAAGCCCCCGGCCGCCGCACCGGAACCCGCGGCCGCGCCGCGCGACTGGACCCCGCCCGCGGACGCGCCCGACGAGGGGCACTACGAGCCGCCGGAACCGCCGCCGATGCCGCGTCCCGGGGTCGGCACGGTCGGCGGCGTGCTGCTGGTCGCGCTCGGCATGACGCTGCTGCTGGTGCCGGGGCTCCTCGGCCTGGGCACCACGCCCGCGCTCTCGATCGGGCTGGTCGCGGTGAGCGCCGGCATCGGCTGGCTGCTGTTCCGGATACGCCGGACACCGCCGGAGGACCCCACCGACGACGGCGCCCAGCTCTGATCCCAGGGGCGACCGGCCCGCCCGCCCCAGCGGAGATCGGGCCGGTCGGTCCTTCGCCGTTCGTGCTCAGCTGAGGTGGGTGGCGGTGGCGGCCACGTGCTCCCTGGCCAGGGTGGCGGCGCCGACGATGCCCGCTTCGTCACCGCGCTTGGCGACCCGCACCTGGGCCAGCGGGCGGTGGCCCGCGCCGGTGAGCGCCGCCGCGTAGTGCCGCCGGGCGGCGGGCAGGAACAGGTGCGCCGAGCCGGACACGCCGCCCGCGAGCACCACGACCTCCGGGTCGTAGACGTCGGCGACCAGCGCGAGTCCTTCGCCCAACCAGCGCGCGAGCTCGTCCACCGCGCGCGCCGCCACCGGATCGCCCTGCTCAGCGGCCTGCGCGACCCGCTCCCCGGTGATCTCACCCGGGTCCTTGGCGGCCTCGGCGGCCAGCGGGGAGGACGGGTCCTCGGCCAGCAGTTCCAGCGCCGTCGCGGCCAGCGCGGTGCCGCTGCAGTACCGCTCCCAGCAGCCCCGCTTCCCGCAGGGACATGCGCGCCCGCCCGGCACCAGCCGCAGGTGCCCGAGTTCGGGGGCGACGCCGTGCGCACCGCGGAACACGTCGCCGTCCAGCACCAGCGCGCCGCCGATGCCGGTGCCGAGCGCGACGAGCGCGGCGACCTTCGCGCCCGCCGCCGCGCCGAAGCGCTGCTCGGCGATCGCGGCCGCGTTCGCGTCGTGCTCCAGCACCACCGGCAGCCGCACCCGGTCGGCGATGTTGTCGGCGACCGCGACGTGCCGCCACGGCAGGTGCGGGGCGAACCGCACGACCCGCCGGTCCTCGCTGACGAAGCCCGCCACGGCGAGGCCCACCCCGGCCACCGGGTACTGGTCGGCGAGGCACAGCACGGTGTCGGCGATCGCCGAGTCCAGTTCCGGGCCGGTGCCCGCGGACGGCACCCGCAGCGTGTCGAGCACGGTGCCCTGCGGGTCGACGACGCTGGCGCGCAGGCTGGTGCCGCCGACGTCCACTCCGACGGTCAGCACTCGGCACCTCCGCCCGCGGCCTGCGCGGCGGTCCGGCCGCGGACCCGTCGCACGTCGATGCGCTGCACCTTCGACGGTTCCGGTGCGGCCGGTTCGGGCGGCGGGTTCGCGGTGCCCGCCGGGTGGTGCTCGGCGGCGGATTCGCGCAGCAGGTCCAGCAGTCCGGCCAGCTGGTCGGCCAGCCGGGAGGTCAGTTCGGGGCGCTCGCCGCGCAGCAGGCTCGCGATCGCGCAGATCGGGCACCAACCGCAGGTGGGACCGCCGCGGTCCGCGCCGGTGGTGGCGCGGTCGCCGGTACCCGGCTCGGTGCGGCCCGCGCCGGTTCGCCGGTCTCCGATTCCCGCATCGCCGGTCCCGGCGCCGCCGGTCCGCGGGTCGCCGGTTCGCGGGTCACCGGTCCGCGGGTCACCGGTGCTCGCGTGCGCGGCGTGCTCCGCGCCGCCGAGTCCGCGCAGGTACTCCTCCGCGCGCCCGGCCGCCGCGTCGAGCAGCAGCCGGAACTCCTCGGCCATCCGGTCGCGACCGGCCCCGGTCGTCCGGGACTCGTCCGCGGAGCCCGTTCCCGCGGGATCGGCATGCTCACCGCGCATCTGGTCCACCACCTCCACTGATCGGGGCCGCTCTCATCGCATCCACTGGCCGGGGTCCGGCCGGAACGACACGGTCAGCCCGTCGTCGGCGGCCACCGCACCGGTCACCGTGCACCGGCGCAGCACCGCGGGCAGCGCGATCAGCCGCCGCCTGCCGTCGACGGTGACGGCGAGCTCGTCGCCGATCCGCGCCAGGTCCACCTCGGCGTCCTCGTGCAGCGGCAGGCCCAGCCGCAGCGTGTACTCCGCGTCCAGCGACCGGCCCCCGCCGCCGAGCTCCACCTCCGGGGCGCTCGCGGCGCCGGCCAGCGGATCGTCGGTCCCGTAGAGCTCGTCGGCGAGCTCCAGCAGCGCCGGGCCCACCGGCTCCGCGGCCCGGTGCAGCACCGAGCGCACCGGCAGGTCCGTCGCCGCCCGCACGTCGGCCAGCACATTCTCCTGCTCCCGGCGGCGGGTGCGCAGCCAGGTGGCCGCCTCCCCGCGGGCCGATCCCGGGTGCGGCACCAGCCGGTTCGCCACCAATCCGTCCACCCGGATCTGCTGCAGGGCCAGCGCGGTCAACGTGCGCCGGGTCTCGGCGGCCACCACGGCTTCCGGGGTGAGCACCAGCCGCACCCCGGTCTGCGGGGAGAGCAGCGTGCCGCGCAGCTCCGCCAACCGGTCCGCGAGCCTGCCGAGCGCTTCGGCGACCCCGTCCCAGCGCTCCACGTTCTCGCTGCCCGCGACGCCCGCGAGCAGCCCGCGCACCACGCGGCGGTGGGCCGGGAACAGCCGCTCCAGGTACCCGGACAGCGATTCGGGCAGCGCCAGCAGCCGCAGCGTCTCGGCGGTGGGCCCGCAGTCGACGACGACGGCGTCCCACACCCCGTCGAACGCGAAGCGGTGCACCTCGGCGAGCGCCAGCAGGTCCTCCACCCCGGGCAGGTGGGTGAGTTCTTCGGCCTCAAGCTCGCCGACCCCCGCGCCGAGCAGCATGGTGCGCAGGTGTTCTCGCAGGTCGGACCACGCGCGGTCGAGCAGGTCGCGGGTCTGCACCTCGGCGGCGTGCAGCCGGGCGGTGCGCTGCTCGGCGCGCAGTTCGACCTCGGCGGGTTCGGCGCCCAGCGGCGTGCCCAGCGAGTCGCCCAGGGAGTGCGCCGGATCGGTGGAGACCACCAGCACCTTCTGCCCGAGCTCGGCGAGGCGTGCGGCGGTAGCGGCGGCGAGGGTCGTCTTGCCGACGCCGCCTTTTCCGGTGAACAACAGGATGCGCAAGGGCGGTCTCTGGATCGGATCGGGGCTGGTGCCGGGGCCGACCGGTCGCCGAGCCGTCCGGCCACCGGCTCGGGGGTCACCGCCGCTGTGGTCGGTGTGCTGCTGGGACCGGTGCTGCTGGTGCCGCGTCGGTCGGGACCCGCACCCGGACCGACGATCACCGCGGTGCGGGGCGCCCGGGTCAGGAGCGGGCTTCGACCCGGCGCTTGAGCTCCTTCAGAGCGGTATTCATGATCATCTTCTCGGCCTTGCGCTTGAACATGCCGATCATCGGCATCGCCAGGTCCACCGCGAGGCTGTAGGTCACTTCGGTGCCGCCGTCCTTCGGCGCGAGCCGGTAGCTGCCCTGCTGCGCCTTCTGGACCTGCCCTTCGGACAGCGTCCAGCTCACCGACAGCCCGTCCTCGGCCCACTCGTAGACGTTGACGTAGGTGTCCTTGACCACCCCGGCGTCGAGCACGAAGCGCACCTTCTCGGCCTGCCCGCCGCCGGTCGTCGAGAGCACCTCGGTCTCCTTGACCGCTTCCGCCCATTCCGGGTAGCTCGCGAAGTCCGCGATCACCGCCATGATGTCGGCAGCGGCCGCCTGGATCACGATGGACTGGGTGGACTGATCGACCATGCCCCGAAGATTACAGGTCCGCGCGCGGGCGGGGCGCGACCGGCGGCCCGGTGTCCGGCGCCGTCCATCGTTCGTGATCGTCACCAGCGGAGCGCGTAGGGCCGCTCGGTGCGCTGGAAGTGCCCGACGTTGACGCATTCGGTGCTCCCGACCCGCACCCGGGTGGCCAGCGGCTGGTGCACGTGCCCGAACAGCGACCAGCGCGGCCGGTCCCGGTGGATGCGCTCCAGCAGCGCCGCGGAACCGTGCTCGGGGCGGCGGGCGATGACGTCGTAGACCAGGTCGGGGACCGCGGGCGGCAGGTGGCTGCACAGCACGTCGACCGGGTCGAGGGCCGCGACGGCGGCGTCGTACTCCTCCTCCGGCCGCAGGTACGGCACCCAGGCCGCGTCCCGGCGCAGCACGCCGCCCGGGGACAGCACGGTGCCGCCGACGAAGCCGAACCGCAGGCCGCCGATCTCGACGCTGGTGCCGTCGACGAAGTGCACGCCGTCGCGGGCGAACTCGGGCCACAGCTCGGGTTCGTCCACGTTGCCCGCGATGGCGTAGGTCGGGGCGCTCATCGCGGCGAACAGGGTGGCGTACTGCTCGCGGACGGCTTCGCGCACGACGCGCTTGGGCTCGTCCAGCGAGGCCCACAGGGAGCGCGCGTAGGCACCGATCTCGGCACCGCGGTGGTTGCGGCGCAGTTCGGCGAAGTGCGCGACCTTCTCGGCGCCGAAGACCGCGCCGAGGATGCCCCGGCCGTGGTCGTGGTAGTCGACGAAGTCGATCAGGTCGCCGAGCACGACGAGCGCGTCGGCACCGTCACCGGCCCGCTTCAGGGCTTCGGCGTTGCCATGGACATCGGACACCACGTGCACGCGCACGATCTACTCCTCACCGCAGTTCTGCCGACCGGGTCGCGAGCGCGGACGCCGCTGTCCGCCGCACCGCCATGCTGCCGTGCCGCGCGGGATGGAACCAGCAGCGATCACCGTCCGGGACGGCGCGGGCCAGCCGTTCGGCGGCGCCGAGTGGTCCGCGCGGACGGTTCCGCGGGCCCTCGACTGCTCCGGACGTGGTTAGCGGTGGCACCGGACAGCCTGCCATGATCCTCACCACCGGCGGAAACGACTCGGGCGGGCACCGGTGCGCGGCGGATCGCGGCGTGGCAGGCTGCGGGCGGGGGCAGTAAACGAGTCGGACTAGTTTCGTAATCGGGGGCTCGGGTCTACCGCTCGGTAACCATCAGCGTTAGGTTGTCCGCACATTTCGCGTTTCATCGGAGGTTTCAAGGTGCGAGAGTTCAGCGTCCCCGCGACTGAGGCCGTGGCCGAAGACGAGAACCTCACCGACATGGTGTGGGCGAACGCGGAACGCTTCGGCGGCAACGTGAGCTTCCGCCGCCGGGTGGACGGCACCTGGATCGACGTCACCGCCGCCGAATTCGCCGCCCAGGTGCTCGCGATCGCCAAAGGGCTGATCGCCGCCGGGCTGCAGCACGGCGACCGGGTCGGGCTGATGTCCCGCACCCGCTACGAGTGGACGCTGCTGGACTTCGCCATCTGGTCCGCGGGCTGCGTGACCGTGCCGGTGTACGAGACCTCCTCCGCCGACCAGGCCGAGTGGATCCTCAGCGACTCCGGCGCCCGCGCCGTGTTCGTCGAGACCGACGCGCACCGCGCGGAGCTCGACGGCGTCGTCGAGAAGCTCCCCGCCCTGGAGCACGTCTGGCAGATCGACGCGGCCGAGGGCGCCGTCGACGCGCTCACCGAGCTCGGCGCCGACATCACCGACCAGGACGCCCACCGGCGCCGCCGCGAAGTCCGCGCCGACGAGCTGGCCACCCTCATCTACACCTCCGGCACCACCGGCCGCCCCAAGGGCTGCGAGCTCAGCCACCGCAACCTGCTCGCCGAGGTCCGCGGCGACGTCAGCGTCTTCCCGCAGCTGCTGCGGCAGGGCAACTCGATGCTGATGTTCCTGCCGATGGCGCACGTGCTGGCCCGCGCCATCGCCACCGCCTGCGTCTACTCGCGCACCACGCTCGGGCACACCGGCGATGTCAAGGACCTCGTCAGCGACCTCGGGTCGTTCCGGCCCACGCTGATCCTCGCCGTGCCGCGCGTGTTCGAGAAGGTCTACAACACCGCCAAGCAGAAGGCGCACGGCGACGGCAAGGGCCGCATCTTCGACGCCGCCGAGGACACCGCCGTCGCCTACAGCCAGGCGCTGGACACCGGCGGGCCCGGCATCGGCCTGCGCGCCAAGCACTTCCTGTTCGACAAGCTCGTCTTCGGCAAGCTGCGCGCCGCGCTCGGCGGCCGCTGCCTCGGCGCCGTCTCCGGCGGGGCACCGCTGGGCGACCGGCTGGCGCACTTCTACCGCGGGGTGGGCGTGCCGGTGCTGGAGGGCTACGGGCTCACCGAGACCACCGCGGCCGCCGCGGTCAACGTCGAAGAGGCCTACAAGATCGGCACCGTCGGGAAGCCGATCCCCGGCACCAGCGTGCGCATCGCCGAGGACGGCGAGGTGCTGCTCAAGGGCGACGTCGTGTTCCGCCGCTACTGGAACAACGAGACCGCCACCAAGGAATCCCTCGAGGACGGCTGGTTCCACACCGGCGACCTCGGCTCCCTCGACGAGGAGGGCTTCCTGCGGATCACCGGGCGCAAGAAGGAGATCATCGTGACCGCGGGCGGCAAGAACGTCGCACCCGCCGTGCTCGAAGACCACCTGCGCGCGCACCCGCTGATCAGCCAGTGCATGGTCGTCGGCGACAAGAAGCCGTTCATCGGCGCGCTGGTCACCCTCGACCCGGAGTTCCTGCCCGCGTGGCTGGGCAACCACGGCCGCTCCGCGGACACCCCGCTGACCGAGCTGGTCGACGACCCCGAGGTGCACGCCGACGTGCAGGCCGCCATCGACGAGGCCAACAAGGCCGTCTCCCGCGCCGAGGCGATCAAGAAGTTCCGCATCCTGCCGAAGGACTTCACCGAGGCCACCGGCGAGATGACGCCGAGCATGAAGCTCAAGCGCAACAAGGTCGCGGAGAACCACGCGGCCGACATCGAGGCGATCTACGGCTGATCTCCCCCGGAATCCCCTCGCCGCGCGAGGGGGGAACGAGCGATCAGAACATCCTGCGGAGCTCCGATCTCCAGGACCTGAGCAGGTCCGAGGTGGACAACCCGGCGATCTCGTGCAGCGCCGGGTCCACTTCGGACGGTGATCCGGAGCCCGCGATGCGCTTGTACAGCTGCACCACCTTCGGCTCCCCCACCAGCTTCGCCAGGTGCGCCACCAGCGACCAGGACTGCTGGTAGGCCAGGTCCAGATCGCGGCCGGAGGCGTGGAACTCGGTGTCCGGCGGCGGCCCCGCAGGCGGCTCCCCGGTGCGCACCCGCCGGGCCAGGTCGGGCGCGATCCGCTCCGGCGACAACCCGCTGGCCCGGTAGCCGACGTAGTCCGCGAAGCCCTCCAGCAGCCACATCGGCGCGCCGTCCGCGGTGTCGGCCCGCGCGGCCACGTGCGCCATCTCGTGCCGCAGCACCACCCGCAGCGAGGTGTCCGAGAGCCGGTCCGCGGTCTCGGTGTTGAGCACCACCCGCGGGCCCTCCACCCGCCGGGAGGCGGTGTCCACCTTGTCCGCGACGGCGACGGCGGCGATGCCGTCCACCGCGAACTCGGCGCCCACCAGCTCGCGCAGCTCCTCCTGGGAGCGCGGCAGCAGCACGCCCACCTGGCGCCGCCAGTCCGGCCCCCACACCGCGGTCACCGCGGCCTCCGCCGAATCCAGCTCCCCCGCCACCCGGTCCGCGAGCTCCTCGGACCCGTCGTGGCCGATGATCACGCCGTGCGGCAGCACCCGGACCCGGCAGTCGCCGAAGTCCCACGGCCCGCGCCAGGACCGCCCGCGCGCCCGCTCGTCGCCGCTGAGCAGCCAGCGCCCGTCCCGGCGGGTGAAGGTGAACCCGGTCGGGCGTTCGGTGGGCACCTCGTCGACGCCGACCAGCGCGTAGCGCAGCACCACCTCCGGCGTCCCGCCCGCGGCCGGGGCGTCCCGCACCTCGTAGCCCCATTCGGCGAGCGGCACCTCGGCGAGGCTGCGGAAGAGCTCGCGCTGCCTGCGCTGGAAGTCGTCGGGGGCCGCCGGGTCCAGCGAAGCCGTGAACGCGGCCTCGTCGTGGTCCAGGACGGCGCGGGCGCGGCTCTCCAGCACCGCCTGCCACTCGCGCTGCGCGGTCGCCGGAGCGGCGTTCTGGAACGCGGGAACGGGTGCGGGCGGGGCCTGCGCCGGGAACGGGACGAACGCGCCCACGGCCAGTGCGGCCGCGGCGGCGACCGCCGCAGGCCACCCCCTCGACGCCCCAGGCACGAGCCGGATCGTAAGTGGCCCCGCGGCGCCCGGCCCGTCGCGAACGGCCGCCCGTCACCCACACGCGAGAAGGGCCGCCGCCCCCTCCTCGGGGACGACGGCCCTCGCGTGCGTTCCGCGCGGTGCTGCGGGAATCAGCCTGCGACGCGCCGGATCGAGTTCACCGGGGCGATGCTGTCGTACTTCGCGACCTTCACCACGTCGCCCTCGGTGGGGGCGTGCACGGCCTTGCCGTTGCCGACGTACATCGCGACGTGGCTGACCGGGCTGTAGTAGAAGATCAGGTCGCCGGGCTGGAGCTGGCTGGCCGAGATGCTCTTGCCCTCGGTCACCTGCGACTTGGTGGAGCCGCCGATGCTCACGCCCGCCTGCTTGTAGGCCCACTGCATCAGGCCGGAGCAGTCGAAGGTGCTCGGGCCCTTGGCGCCGTAGACGTACGACGAGCCCTGCTTGCTCAGCGCGGCGGTGACCGCTGCGGCGGCCGAGCCGCTGCCGCCCGCGAATTCGTAGTCGGTCTCGCCGCCACCGGTCAGCGAGGACTGCTCGTCCTCGGTGAGCTCGGCGTAGCGCTCCTTGACCTTGGCGATCTGCGCGTCCATGTCGGCCTTCTTGCGGCCGATCTCGTCCTGGATGCGGGCCGCGTCGGCCTCGGCCCGTGCCGCCTGCTCGCGGGAGGCTTGGGCGCGCTTGGTGGCGTCCTCGGCCTGGTGCACGGCGGCGGACAACCGCTTGATCGCGTCGTTGTTGTCCTTGGCCAGCACGTCCAGCGCCGAAGCGCGGTCGAGGAAGTCGTTCGGGGATTCGCTCACCAGCAGCGCGGAGAGCTTGTTCAGCCGGGCGCCCTGGTAGGAGGCGGTGGTCAGCTTGTCGACCTGGCCGCGGAAGCGCTCTTCCTCGGCCCGGGCCTGCGTGGCGACCTGCTCGGCCTGGTCCGCCTCGGCGGAGGACCGGTCGAGCTCGGCCTGCTTGGCCGCGTGGTCGTCCTCGGCCTTCTTGTAGTCCTCGGTGACGACTTCGGCCTGGTGCGAGAGCTCGCGCACCTGCTTGGCCGCGTCCGAGGCGTTGTCGGGGAGTTGGGGGTCTGCGATCGCCGGCGCGGAGGTCATGCTGACGGCGGCGGCGACCGCCGAGGCCGCCAGCGCTCCGCGCATCGTGCGCTTCAATCGGTGCGACGCCACGTCGCGCATAGCTCCTTCGTTGTCGACCGCCTACCGAGAACGCAGGGGTGGTCCGGAGCGATCCCGGACTCCGGGCGCGTTGCGGCGCCCGCTCACCCCACGGGGGCAGGTCCCGGTTCGGCTCCCCGACTAGCCGATTCGGCGGCGCTTCGCGGAGGACCCGGAGTGGGTCGCTGATCGCCACGAAGACGCGGTAAGGCTACGAAAGGTGAAGCGTGACGTCTAGCAGAGGGGGGGTAATTCTTCTGAACACGACGCAATAGCACAATGGGATTATCTTCATACGCGGAGCGTGATCGGATTACCCGATCTTCTGACCTGCGGCTCCCCGATGGGACTCACCGGCCCGGATCGGCCCACCGCACCGCACGGGCCCGCTATGAGATCCACCACGCCCCGGCGCTCAGACCCGGTTCAACCGCTCCAGCAGCACCGCCGACGCCACCGCGTACGCGCCCGTGCGCCGCACGGACGTCACCACCGCGCGGTCCGAGGTCGCCACCACCAGCTGCCTGCCCTGCGGCTCGGCCACCACCAGCTCCCGGATCACGTCGTCCGCGATCACTCCGGCCGGGCTGAACATCACCCGCACCCCGCGCGGGCCCGCCGTCGGCACCGACAGCACGTCCGCCCCGTCGAACACCACCGTCACCTCGGCACCGGTGCGCGCCGCCAGCGCCGCCAGCTGGTGCGCCAGCCGGTTGCGCTGGTCCGCCAGCGGCAGGTCCGGGTACCCGGTCTTCGTCACGTTGTAGCCGTCGACGATCACGTGCACCGCGGGCAGCGCCAGCAACCGGTCCAGCGCCGCCGCATCCGCGACCCGGCCGGTCTCCCCCGAATCCGGCCGCACCCGCTGCACCACGTCCGCCGGGCGCGGGCCGTGGCCGCCCGCGCGCAGCTCCCGGCGCAGCCCGCCGAGCGCGCCCTCCATCGTCTCCAGCAGCAGCGAGATCCGGACCTCGTCGCCCTGGCGGGCCTCCCGCGCCGACTGGCGGGCCACCTCGGTCTCGGCCGCCGCGCGCTGCGCCCGCTCCCGCTCCTCCTGCGCGCGGTCCCGCTCCCGGTCCCGCTGCGCACGCAGGTCCGCCAGCTCCGATTCGACCCGCTCGTGCGCGGCCGCGAGCTCCGCGCGGGCCGCCTGTGCGTCGTCCTTGGCCTCCTTCAGCCGCACGCCCTGCTCCCGCAGCCGCTTGCGCAACCGGTCGGCCTCCGAACCGGACTCCGTCCCGGCGCGCTCCTGAGCGCGGCGGGCCTCGGCCAGCTCGGCCTGCAACCGATCCGCGTCCGCGGCGAGCCGCTGGGCCCTGGCCTGCGCCGAGTCGCGCTCGCCGCGCAACCGGCCCTGCTCCACGCGGAACGCGACCAGCTCCAGGAAGTGGCCCGTGTTCGGCAGCGCCAGCAGCAGCCCGGCCGCGGCCACCACCACCGGGTCCGGGTGCACCCCGTCCAGCCCCTCAGGGCGGTTCTCCCGGCACCAATCGGCGACCGCGGTGCGGAACACCGGCGAGTCGCGCAGCGCCACCAGCAGCGGCCCCTGGCCGAGCTTCGCGCGCTTCGCCGGGGCGAACCGGACCACCGGGCGCAGCTGGGCGGGCACGTCCGAGGGGCGCAGGTCGTCGAGGGCGTCCGCCGCCAGCTCGGCGAGCCGGGCACGCACCGGGGCGGGCAGCTCGTCGGGGTCCGCGCCGAACTCCCGGTGCTGCTCCGGTTCCCGGGGCCGGTCGGCTTCTCCGGTCTGCTCGGTTCCCCCGGACCGCCCGGCTTCCGCGGGGAGTGCGGCGTCCCTGGTCCGTTCGGCGCCCGCAGGCCGGTCCGCTTCCCCGGAACCCTCGGCTCCCGCAGACCGTTCGGCTCCCGCAGGCCGTTCAGCTCCCCCGGACCGCTCCGCTCCCGCAGGCCGACCGACATCCCCGGGACGGCCAGGTTCCCGGGGCCGGTCCGCTTCGGAGCGCCGCGCCGGGGAAGGCTGTTCGGGACCGGTCTCCCGGGCACCGTCCGGCACCTGCCGCGGACCGTCCACAGCAGACTCTTCGGTGCGCGGGGAGTCAGCACCCGACGTCGGCGGAACCACGACCCCAGGCTAGTCGGCCGCTCCCCGCTCACCCGATCCGGAGGTTGTCGGGGTCCCGTCGTAGCGTGCATGCGATGACCGGGCAGCTGACCTTCGACGAGATCGACGACGAACTCCCGCTGCACTCGGCCACCTTCGTCGTCGTCGACCTGGAGACCACCGGCGGCAGCTCCCGGCAGGACACCGTCACCGAGATCGGCGCGGTGAAGGTGCGCGGCGGCGAGGTACTCGGCGAGTTCGGCACCCTCGTCGACCCCGGCCGCGAGATCCCGCCGATGGTGGTCTCGATCACCGGCATCACCCAGGCGATGGTGCACGGCGCGCCCCGGTTCGACTCGGTGCTGCCCGCGTTCCTCGAGTTCAGCCGGGATGCGGTGCTGGTCGCGCACAACGCCCCGTTCGACGTGGGCTTCCTCCGGGCGGAGTGCGAGCGGCTCGGCGTGGCCTGGCCGAAGCCGACGGTGCTGTGCACCGCGAAACTCGCCCGCCGCGTGCTCGGCAAGGACGAGACGCCGAACCACAAGCTGGGCACCCTCGCCCGCGTGCTGCACGCCCGCACCACCCCGGTGCACCGCGCCCTCGACGACGCCCGCGCCACCGTCGACGTGCTGCACGCGCTGCTGGAGCGCCTCGGGCCGCTGGGCGTGCGGACCGTCCCGGAGCTGCTGGAGCACCTGCCGGACGTGACCCCGCAGCAGC
This sequence comes from Saccharopolyspora sp. NPDC047091, assembly GCF_040643635.1. Taxonomy (NCBI): domain Bacteria; kingdom Bacillati; phylum Actinomycetota; class Actinomycetes; order Pseudonocardiales; family Pseudonocardiaceae; genus Saccharopolyspora; species Saccharopolyspora sp. NPDC047091. Next base: position 49,955 of record NZ_JBEYUS010000002.1, on the reverse strand, counting down.
GCCGCAACCGCGGTCTCGCCGATCCGCTGCCGCACGCGCCCGGCGTCTACCTCTTCCGCGGCCCGAACGAGGAGGTGCTCTACGTCGGCACCGCCTCCGACCTGCAGCGCCGGGTCCGGCAGTACTTCACCGCCGGGGAGCGCCGCAGCCGGGTCAAGGAGATGGCGGGACTCGCGCACCGGGTGGACCACGTCGAGTGCGCGCACCCGCTGGAGGCCGAGGTCCGGGAGCTGCGGCTGCTCGGCGCGCACCAGCCGCGCTACAACCGCCGCTCCAAGTTCCCGAAGCGCACCTGGTGGGTGGTGCTCACCGAGGAGGCGTTCCCGCGGCTGTCGATCGTGCGCACCGCCCGGGACGGCGCGCTGGGTCCGTTCCGCTCCCGCACCGCGGCCGCGGCGGCCGTCGAGACCCTGCAAGCCGGGGGCTCGCTGCGCCGCTGCACCGAGCGGATCCCGGCGCGGGACCAGCGCGGCCGCCCGTGCGCGGTGCACGAGCTGGGCCGCTGCGCGGCACCGTGCGCCGGGTTGCAGAGCGTCGAGGAGTACGCGCCGGAAGTGGTCTCGGTGCGTGAGGTGATCTCCGGCGCGCCCCGCTGGGAACCCGGCGGACTGCTGGAGCGGCTGCGCGCCGAGCTGGGCCGGTTCTCCGCCGAAGAGCGCTTCGAGGACGCCGCCGCGGCCCGCGACCGGCTCGCCGAACTGGTGCGCGCGCTGGACCAGGCGCAGCGCTGGGCGGCACTGGCGGCGGTGCCCGAGCTGGTCGCGGCCCGCCCGGACGGTTCCGGCGGCTGGCAGCTGGCGGTGGTCCGCCACGGCAGGCTCGCCGCCGCCGGGAACGCGCGCCGCGGGGTGCCGCCGATGCCGGTGGTCGACGCGCTGCAGGCCGCGGCCGAGACGGTGCTGCCCGAGCCGGGCCCGCTGCGCGGCGCCCCCGCCGACGAGGTGCGGGTGGTGCACCGCTGGCTCACCACCGGCGGCACCCGGCTGGTCCGCTGCGCGCAGCCGTGGTCCGAGCCCGCGGGCTCGGCGGCGTCCTGGCGGGCGTGGCTGGACCGGGCCGCGCAGGCCAGGGCGCCGTACCCGGCCGCCGACTGACCGGGCCCCGCGCGGTTCCCGACCACGAAGAACGGCCCGGCACCCTGCAAGGGGTACCGGGCCGTTCGGCAGTGCTGATCGCTCACTCGGAGGGCTGCTGCGGCTTTCCGCCGGAGACCAGCTCGCGCTCCTCGTGCGCCTGGCGCTCGTTCTCGGCGCGCGCCCGCGCCAGCGCCTCGGTCTCCTCCGCCGGGTCCGGCTTCAGCCAGCTGCCCTCGACCGGGGAGCCCGCGGCCCCGAGCTTGTTCATCTTCTTCGGCACCGAAGCGCCCTGGTACGGCAGCTCCTCGGGGTGGCCGTGCGAGTCGACCGGGCCGAGCGGCTGGTGCACCTCGATGAACTCGCCGTGCGGCAGCCGCTTGATGATGCCGGTCTCCACGCCGTGCTCCAGCACCTCGTGGTCGGAGCGCTGCAGGCCCAGGCAGATCCGGTAGGTCACCCAGTAGGCCACCGGCGGCAGCAGCAGCAGGCCGATGCGGCCGCCCCACGTCATCGCGTTCAGCGAGATGTTCAGCTCGAACGCGATCACGTCGTTCATGCCGGAGACCATCAGCACGCCGAAGAACGCCAGCGCCATCATGCCGAGGCTGGTGCGTACCGGGTTGTCCCGCGGACGCTGCAGCAGGTTGTGGTGCGCGTCGTCCCCGCTGAGCTTGCGCTCGATCATCGGGTAGCCGATGAGCAGCGTGAACATGATGCCCATGCCCAGCGCACCGCAGAAGAACACCGGCGGCACCGTGTACGGCCCGATGTAGAGCTCCCAGGCCGGCCAGATCCGCAGGATGCCGTCCGCCCACATCAGGTACCAGTCCGGCTGCGAGGCGGCGGAGACCTGCGAACCGATGTACGGCCCGAGGTTCCAGATCGCGTTGATCTGGAAGACACCGCTCATGATCGCCAGGACGCCGGTGGTCAGTGCGAAGAACGCACCGGCCTTCAGCGCGAAGATCGGCATGATGCGGACGCCGACGACGTTGGTCTCCTTGCGCTTGGCGCCCGGGAACTGGGTGTGCTTCTGGTACCAGACCAGCGCCAGGTGCACCGCGACCAGGCCGAGCATGATCCCCGGCAGCACCAGCACGTGCAGGATGTACAGCCGCGGGATGATCTCCGTGCCGGGGAACTCCCCGCCGAACAGCGCCCAGTGCATCCAGGTGCCGAGCACCGGGATGGACAGCACGATGCCGGACATGGTGGCGCGGACACCGGTACCGGAGAGCAGGTCGTCCGGCAGCGAGTAGCCGAAGAAGCCCTCGAACATGCCCAGGATCAGCAGCAACGAGCCGATGACCCAGTTCCCCTCACGCGGGCGCCGGAACGCACCGGTGAAGAAGATCCGGAACATGTGGGCCATCATCCCGGCCACGAACAGCAGCGCCGCCCAGTGGTGCAGCTGCCGGATGAACAGGCCGCCGCGGACCTCGAACGAGATGTCGAGGGTGCTCGCGAACGCCTTGGACATCTCGACGTCCTGCAGGTTCCGGAACACCCCGTCGTAGGTGACCTCCTCCATGGAGGGGTCGAAGAACATCGTGAGGTAGATCCCGGTGAGGATCAGGATGATGAAGGTGTAGAGCGCGATCTCACCGAGCATGAACGACCAGTGCGTCGGGAAGACCTTGTTGATCTGGCGGCGGATGCCCGGCGCCATGTTGTAGCGCTTGTCCGCCTCGTCGGCCGCGGAGGCGGCCTTCCGGTAGAGCTTGCTCTCCGGTTTGGTGGGCGTCGTGATCGAACTCATGAGTTGCGCTCCCAGTACGCTGGGCCGACCGGCTCGATGAAGTCGTGCCTGGCCACGAAATATCCCTCTTCATCCACCGTGATCGGTAGCTGCGGCAGGGAACGGGTGGCCGGACCGAAGACCGGCTTGGCATAAGTGTGGACCACGTCGAACTGCGACTGGTGGCACGGGCACAGCAGGCGACCGGTCTGCTGCTCGAACAGCGAGGTGGGGCAGCCCACGTGGGTGCACACCTTCGAGTAAGCGTAGTAGTCGCCGTAGTTGAAGTCCTCCTGGCCCTTGCGCTTGATCGGAGCGCTGCCCGGCCGGAGCCGGATGAGCATCACCGGGGCGTCGCTGCGGCGCAGCACCGAGACGAGCTTGTGCTCGTCCTCGCGGTCGGAATCGCGGAACGGGAAGACGGTCTCGAAGCCGCCGGCGTCGATGTCCTCCGGGCGCAGCAGCGACACGTCGTGCGGGTCACCGGTGTCGCGGCGCAGGTAGACCTTCTCGTTGCCCTCCTTCATCCACGCCGTGTGCTTGAGGGAGTCGGGTCCCTCGGTGGCCCACGGGTTGCGGATGAAGCCGCCGATGGCGATGACGCCGGTGCCCAGCCCGAGCACGGCACCGCTGAAGGCGAGCGTGCGCTGGATCATGGAGCGCCGGGCGAACCCGCTGCGCACGCCGGTGTCGGCGAGGATCGCGGTGGTCGTCTGGCGGTCGACCTCTTCGGAGCCGTGCCCGTCGTGGCGCTGCTGGACCGCGACCTCGTGCGGGATGAGCCGCTTCGCGTAGAGCACCACGCCGACGCCGATCGCGAAGATCGACAGGCCGAGGAACAGGCCGACCAGCGGCGTGTACAGGTTGTAGAGGAAGTACTCGCGGCCGCCCTGCTGCGGGGTCACGTAGCCCCAGGGCCAGAACACGAACACGGCGATGAACGCGATCGCGGAGAGCCCGGCGAGCGCGAACCAGGCCGCGACCGCGCGCTCGGCCCGCTTCTCGGCGCGGGTGTTCTCCACCGGGAACGGGTCCTCGTAGTGGAGGAGCTCGACGCCGTCCAGCGCCAGCCCGAGCCGCATCTTCTCGTCGCGGCTCATCTCGGCCAGTTCGGCCTCGGTGTAGTCCCGCCTGGGGGTTTCGTGCCCCTCGTCCCGCGGGGTGTCACTTGCACTCATGCCCTGGCTCCGATCCACAGGGTGACGCCGATCAGCGCGCCGAGTCCGACGACCCAGGCGATGACGCTCTCCGAGGCGGGGCCGAAGCCGCCGAGGGAGCTGCCACCCGGGTTGTTGTTGTTGTTCGTCACGGACTTGACGTACGCGATGATGTCCTTCTTCTCCTCCGGCGTGAGCTGCCGGTCGGAGAACTTCGGCATGTTCTGCGGCCCGGTGAGCATCGCCTCGTAGATCTGCTGCTCGGTGGGAGCGTCGAGGCTGGGCGCGAACTTGCCGGACGACATCGCGATGCCGCGTCCGGTGAAGTTGTGGCAGGAGGCGCAGTTGAGCCGGAACAGCTCACCACCGCGCGAGGAGTCACCGGTGGCGGCGGCACCGGTGGTGTCCGGGGACTCCGGGCCCCCGCCGTAGGTCTGCACGTAGGCCGCCATCGCGTCGATCTCCTCGGGGGAGAACTTCGGCGGCTTGCGGATCGCCTGGGCTTCCTGGCGGACCATCGGCATGCGGCCGGAGGAGACCTGGAAGTGGACGGCGGCCTCGCCGACGCCGACCAGGCTCGGGCCGCGGTCCTTCACGCCGCCCAGGTTCGCGCCGTGGCAGCTGATGCACGCGTTGTTGTAGAGCTGCTCGCCCTGCCTGACCAGCGCCGGGTCCGCCGCGGCGTGCGCGGTCTGCGGCTCGGGGGTCAGGACGGTGTACAGCCCGCCCGCGCCGACCAAGGCGATCCCGAGCGCGAGGACACCGGAGAGCCTGCGCCGGAACTTGGATCCCGCGCGGTTCCGTTTCTTGATGGTGGTCATGAGTGCGGCAACCCTTGCTGTCAGGTTCGGGGTGTTACGTGGCGGCCCGGTGGGGCCGGTGGATCACGGAACGAGGTAGATCACGGCGAACAGTCCGATCCAGACGATGTCGACGAAGTGCCAGTAGTAGGACACGACGATCGCCGCGATGGCCTGTGCCGGGGTGAACTTGCTCAGCTTGGTTCGGATGAGCAGGAACACGAAGGCGATGAGCCCGCCGATGACGTGCAGGCCGTGGAAGCCGGTCGTCATGAAGAACACCGTGCCGAACGCCGACGAGGCGATCGTCGTGTGGTGCGCGGTGACCAGCGTGTAGTACTCGCCGGCCTGCCCCAGCACGAAGATCGCACCCATGATCAGCGTCACCACGTACCAGCGGCGCAGGCCGAACACGTCGCCGCGCTCGGCCGCGAACACTCCCCACTGGCAGGTGAACGAGGACGCCACCAGGATCACCGTGAACGGGAGGGCGTAGGCGATGTTCAGCTCGCTGGGCGGCGGTGGCCACGCACCCTCGTTCTGCGCCTTCACCGTGAAGAACATGGCGAAGAGTCCAGCGAAGAACATCAGCTCGCTGGCCAACCAAACGATGGTGCCGACGCTGACCATGTTCGGCCGGTTCAGCGAGTGCACGCGTTGACTGATTGAGGGCGCTGCCGTTGTCACGCGACGCATTATGTCCCGTGCGTTTTCCCGCTGCGCTCTCGGGTCCCGGGCGTGGCTCCTCGGTGATCGGATCGCGACCTGGAGGTAACTCATCGTGTTGGATTTCCGCAGCGTTTTGTCCCGTCTGGGCTTACGTGCCCGGTCAACGGGCCCTGCCGCGCCGGATTGGGACGATTCGGACCTGACCGTGGTGGTCAGCGCGTTCGACGAGACGGAGGCCGCATCCGCGGTGCTCGCCCGCTCCCCCGACTGGGTCGAAGCGGGGGCCGCGGTGCTGCGCCACCACCTGCTGCTCCCACCCGGATCGACCGAGCGGGCCGCTGAGCTGCTGGAACAGGATGGCTGGCGGTTGCGTGCGGCGGCCGAACCGGAACTCGCGGGCTTCGGCGCGGAGCCCGCGGCCGGCGCGGAGCCGCTGTTCGCGGAGCGTGTGCAGAAACTCGACGCGTTGCATTGCTCACAGGAGAGCTCGCGGATGGCGGGCCTGGCCCAGCGGCTCGGCGGCCGGGCCGTCGGGTGGGTGGCGTTGCAGAAGCCCTGACCGCCCGGCCCGGCGGCGTCGTGGCGGGTACTGCTCACCCCCGTTGAGCGGCTAGCATCCGGAGATCACCGTCATCGAGGACACCCTCTCGTCATCGGGCCGGGTCACCACGACGCAGTGCGCGGACCGCCTGGCCAGCGAGGAGCAGCTGATGAGCACGTCGACCACCACCGTCCTGGTCTTCAGCCACCGCGCCGAGGTGCGCGAATCGATCATCAACGCGATCGGCAGGCGCCCGTCGCCGGACCTGCCCCGGGTGACCTACGTGGAGGCGGCGTCGGTCGCCGACGTGCTCAGCGAGGTCGACGCGGGCCGCGCCGACCTGGTCGTCCTCGACGGCGAGGCGCAGCCCACCGGCGGCATGGGCGTGTCCCGGCAGCTGAAGAACGAGATCGCGCACTGCCCGCCGATCGTGCTCACCGTGCGCAGGCGGGACGACCGATGGCTCGCGACCTGGTCGCAGGCGGACGCGGTGCTGGTGCACCCGCTGGACCCGCTGTCGTCCGCCGAAACGGTCGCCGAACTGCTCCGCACCGCGCTACCCGCGGTGCGGGCCTGAACCTCCCGGAGAACAATCGTGGGCACCATGTCGGGTAGCTGGCCGGAACTCCTCGGACACCTCGTGGCGGGCAACGACCTGTCCACGGAGGACACCGCGTGGGCGATGGACCTGGTGATGACCGGCGCGGCCACCCCGGCCCGCGTCGCCGCGTTCGTCGTGGCGCTGCGCGCCAAGGGCGAGACCGCGGCCGAGGTCCGCGGCATGGCCGACACGATGCTCGCGCACTCGCTGCCGCTGCAGGTGGACCGGCGGACCGTCGACGTGGTCGGCACCGGCGGGGACCGCTCCGGCAGCGTGAACATCTCCACGATGACGGCGATCGTGCTCGCCGCCTGCGGCGCGGCGGTCGTCAAGCACGGCAACCGGGCGGCCTCGTCGAAGTGCGGCACGGCCGACGTGCTGGAGACGCTCGGCGTCACCATCGACCTGCCGCCCGCGCGGGTGCGGGACTGCCTCGACGAGGTCGGCATCGGGTTCTGCTTCGCGCCCGTGTTCCACCCGGCGATGAAGTTCGCCGCCGGACCGCGCCGGGAGATCGGCATCCCCACCGCGTTCAACGTGCTGGGGCCGCTGACCAACCCGGCGCGGCCGGCCAGCGGGCTCATCGGCTGCGCGGACCAGCGGATGGCGCCGGTGATGGCGGAGGTGTTCGCCGCGCGCGGCAGCTCGGTGCTGCTGGTGTCCGGCGACGACGGGATGGACGAGATCACCACGACCTCGACCACGACCTGCTGGGTCGTCGGCGACGGGCAGGTCCGGCAGGAGCGGATCGTCCCGGAGGACCTCGCTATCCCGCGCACCACGCCGGAGGCGCTGCGCGGCGGCGACGCCGAGGTGAACGCCGAGGTGGTGCGGCGGCTGCTCGCCGGTGACCGCGGGCCGGTGCGGGACGCGGTGGTGCTCAACACCGCGGGCGCCCTCGCCGCCCACGACGGCATCGGCACCGACCTGGACGCGCAGCTGCGCGCCGGGATCTCCCGCGCCGAGCAGGCCATCGATTCCGGTGCCGCCGCCGAGCTCCTCACCCGCTGGGCCGGCTTCGGCCGGTAGCCCCGGCCGGCTCGCGGTCCGGCGCGCCGGGTCACCCGGTGGCGCTCACTCCAGGCCGATGGAGAAGGTGGCCTCGGTGTCCTGGCGCGAGTAGGAGCGGAACGCGATGTGCGTGTCGGTGTCCAGCACCCCGGCCACCTTGTTGATCTTCCCGGGGACGATGTCGGCGATGTCCTCGTGGTTCGTGACCCGCAGGATCGCGATCAGGTCCACGTCCCCGGCGCACGAGTAGACCTCGGCGACGCCCTCGATGTCGGCGACCTCCTGCGCGGCTTCGGTGAGCCGGTCGGCGACGGTCTGGATGAGCACGATCGCGGTGATCACGAAGAGCCTCCTGGCTGCGGGACGTCGTTGCTCGAATCCTAAGCTCACCGGAGCGAGCGCCACCCACCTCCGTGCCGCGGCCGACCGGCCGGTCGAGCGGGCCGGTCAGGGCACCGGGTCGAACGGGCCCCGGTCCGGCTCGCAGACCGCGCCCTCGGGAGGCAGCGCGCCATCGCTGAAGTACGCGTTCAACGCCTCGTCGATGCAGGCGCTCTCCCCCCGAGCGCCGTGCCCGAACGTGTCGAGCGTGAGCAGCCGGGCGTCGGCCAGCAGTTCGGACGTCGTGACCGCGTCGTCGTACGGCGTGGCCGGATCACCTCGCCGATTTCCGATGACCAGTACCGGTCCGGCCGTCTCCCGGTCCCACGGGCCGGTGTAGCGGTCCGGATCAGGCCCGCCGGGCCAGGTCGCGCAGCCCAGCGACAGGTACGTCCAGTACGAGCCGAAACCGCGCCCGTCCTCGTCGGCCCGCCGGGCGTGGTCCGGCCACGCCCACGGGTCGCGGGGATTGCCACCGTCGTTGCACATCACGCTGAGCCGCTGCTCCACGCCCATGGAGGTTCCCCAGCCCCGCGACGCGGGCGGAACCGGCACGACCGGCGCAGGCCGGGCTGATCCACCGGGCGAGGAGAGCTCGTGCAGCTGCTGCAGGAACTCACCGAGCACCGTCGACGCCCAGGCGCCCTTGAGCGCGCTCGCCGTCCTGATCACGGCCGCCTGGTAGGTGACCTCCATCGAAGACCCGTCCGGCCGGGTGATCGTGACGGGCCGGACCGACAGCCTGTCCAGCAGCGCGTCGTACTTGCCGAGCAGATCGGTGCCCGGCTCCCGGAAGGCACACCGCTCATCGGTGGCGCACGCGTCGAGGAACGCGTGCAGCGCCTGCTCTGCACCGCCCGCGGCACCCGTCCGGTAGGTCATCGGCTCGGCCGCCCCGCCCGGCAGGTACCCCGTGGTCCACTCGATCGGATCGACCACGCCGTCGATCGCCACGGCGCCCACCCGCTCCGGGAACAGGTTCGCGTACACGGTGCCGAGATGGCTGCCGTAGGAGAGTCCGTAGTAGTCGAGCCGGTCCTCCCCGACCGCTTCGCGCAGCAGGTCGAGGTCCCGGGCCACGTTCGCCGTCGAGGTGTGCCGCAGCAGCGGGCCCGCGTTCCGGGCGCACTGCTCGACCGCGTGCGCGGTGTCCTCGATCTGCATCCGTTCCTGCGCCGCGTGCACGGGAAAGGAATCCGTCGGGTCGAAGCCGTCACCGGGCTCGCTGGAACAGCTGAAGCCGTCGCTCTCGGCGACACCGCGCGGGTCGAAGCCGACGATGTCGAACCGCCGGTGCAGCTCCGGGGTGAGTTCCGGCGCGAACTTGCCGCTGTCGCCGGGCCCGCCCGGGTTGTAGAAGATCGTGCCGAGCTTGTGCTCCTGATCGGCGGCGGGCAGTTTGCCCACGGCGAGCCGGATCTGCGGTCCTGCGGGGTCCCGGTAGGACAGCGGCACCTCGGCCGTCGAGCACTCGTAACCGGGCCCGCCCGCGCAGGGCGTCCAGTCCAGCGCCGGTACGGCCGCCCCGTTGGTGCGCAGCGGAGCCGGCGCGGAATCCGCGGCGGGTGGCCCGGCGACGGCGGTCGGGGTGAGCGAGCCCGTCACGAGCACGGCGGCGAGGATCGCCGAGCCGCGCGCTGAAGCGGCGATGCGTGACGACATGTCCCGGCCGATCTCCAAGAGTTTCCACTGCCGAGCGAAAACTAGCGAAGAAGATCAGTTCGCTACCAGCGGAGAACGACCATCTGGGGGCAGAAACAGGTGAGCCCCCGGACCAGAGATCCGGGGGCTCACCTAGGTGTTGAAGATCAGTCGTGGTTCGGTCCGGTGTGGTACTCGAACACCAGGCCCGCGACCATGATCAGCAGCACGCCGATGGAGATCACGATCAGCACCACGTGGAAGAACGCCAGCGCGATACCGGCGAACGCGGCGGACGCCGCCAGCCCGGCGGGCCAGTAGCTGCCGGGGCTGAAGAAGCCCAGCTCGCCCGCGCCGTCGCTGATCTCGGCGTCCGGGTTGTCCTCCGGACGCGGCTCGATGCGCCGAGCCACGAACTGGAAGTAGCTGCCGATCAGCAGCGACAACCCGCCCACCAGGATCAGGGCCACCGTGCCCACGGGTTCGTGTGACCACACCCCGTAGACGATCGCCGACAGGAAGAAGAAGCCGGTGATCATGTTGAAGATCTTCGCTTCGACCTTCATGGATTCCTCACTCTCGCGCCCTACGCCCTGCCGGGATCAGTTGCCGGCTTGCCGGCCGCCGATGGTCGACGGCTCGCCGGAGGTGCGGTCGGTGTCGAACGGGACCGAGGTCACCGCCCGCGGCGCGCACAGCTCACCGCAGTTCATCTGCCCCAACGCCTCGGCGGCGGTGTAGTACTGGCCGGTGGCCGGGTTGGTCTGCGTACGCAGGTTGATGTACTGGTCGAACTTGTCCGGCGACAGGGCGCGGACTTCGAAGTTCATCATCGAGTGGTAGGTGCCGCAGAGCTCGGCGCACCGCCCGACGAAGGAGCCCTCGCGTTCGATGGTGTTCTCGAAGACGGCTTCCTGGTCGTTCTTCTCCGGGTGCGGGAAGGTGTCCCGCTTGAAGTGGAACTCGGGGACGAAGAACGAGTGGATGACGTCGGTGGAGCTCAGGTTGTACTGGATCGTCGACCCGGTCGGCAGCACCAGCAGCGGGATCTCGCTGCTGCTGCCGACGGTGCGGACCGGCTGACCGTCCGGCGTCCGGTGGTCCGGGTAGTTGAACTCCCAGTTCCACTGGAACGAGACGACGTTGACCTTCTCGTCCGGCGTCTCGGACTTGGCCATCACGTAGTTCTGGGTGGTGGCGGTGAAGTAGAACAGCACCACGACCATCACGAACGGCACCGCGGTGTAGATGACCTCCAGCGGCACGTTGTACTGGAACTGCCGGGGCAGCTCCTCGCCCTTCTTGCGGTGGAAGGCGACCGTCCAGAACATCAGGCCCCACACCAGGACGCCGACCGCCAGTGCAGCGATCACCGACCAGGTCCACAGCTGACGCATGGACTCGGCCTGCGGGGTGACGCCCTCCGGCCAGCCGAACCTCAGGACCTCGTCGGTCGAACAGCCCGTGGCCGCGACCGCGACCAGGCCTGCCAGCCCGGCGACTTTGACCAGCCGTGGCACTCGGGTCCCCTCCTCCAGACGTTCCTGCCGCAAGCTCCCCATTCGAAAGCCCACTGCGCGACGCCTCCTCGCTGCGTGTTCCCACCGTCGCCGCGGGTCTGGGCACAACGCGCACCCACCATGTCCCGCGGCCGGAATGCTGCGGGGAGCCTAGCCCAGCAGTAGCCGCGATACTGCTCCGGGGTGGCGAGGTGCGCTGCACGTCACCGAGATCGTCCCCGCCCGCCGCGGTGATCGGATCGGGTGGACCGGACCACCCGAACCGGTGGACTTGGCCACCCGGGCCGGTTCCCGCGTCGCGCGCCCGCCGCGACGCACGCGCGCGGGGAACGAACCGCCTCGTCCGGGCCCGCTCACCGCGCCTGCACAGCGCGGCGGCGCACCCGGCATACTGGGTCTCCCGCCGCCGAGATCCCCGACCGGGACGCGGGGCGGAGCCCGACCCATCGCCGACGCGAGAGGTGCATGGACGCGTGTGCGGCCTGCTTGGACTTGTCTGTCCCACTGAAGAGAACGCCGGTTTCGCCGTCGACGCCGTGGCCAAAGCCCTGCCCTGCCAACGGCACCGGGGACCGGACGAGAGCGACACCTGGCACGGCGGTGAGGTCGTCTTCGGCTTCAACCGGCTGTCGATCATCGACCTGGAGCACTCGCACCAGCCGTTGACCTGGGGCCCGCCGGAGAACCCCGGCCGCTACACGATCAACTTCAACGGCGAGATCTACAACTACCTGGAGCTGCGCGCCGAGCTCGCCGAGCACTACGGCGCCCGGTTCCACACCGACGGCGACACCGAGGTGATCGTCGCCGCCTACCACTACCTCGGCACGGCGATGGTCGGCAGGCTGCGCGGCATGTTCGCGTTCCTGATCTGGGACAGCGAGCGGCGCGTGGTGTTCGGCGGGCGCGACCCGTTCGGGATCAAGCCGCTGTACTACGCGTCCGGCCCCGGCGGGGTCGCGTTCGCCAGCGAGAAGAAGTCGCTGCTGAGCCTGGCGACGACGCTGCGCATCGGCGAGGACCTCGACCACAAGGCGCTGCAGCACTACCTCACGCTCCAGTACGTGCCGGAGCCGGAGACGATGCACCGCCAGATCTCGCGCATCGAGTCGGGCACCTCGTTCACCGTCTCCCCCGGCGGGCGGCTGGTGACCGAGCGGTACTTCGTGCCGAACTTCACCTCGAAGCCGGTGCGCAACGACTCGGACGCGCGGCGGCTGCACGACCAGATCGTCGACGTCATGCGCGACTCGGTCGCCAAGCACATGCGCGCCGACGTCACCGTGGGCTCGTTCCTGTCCGGCGGCATCGACTCGACGGCGATCGCCTGCCTGGCCAAGGAGCACAACCCGAACCTGGTCACCTTCACCACCGGGTTCGAGCGGCAGGGCTACTCCGAGGTGGACGTGGCCGCCGAGTCGGCCGCGGCGATCGGCGTGAAGCACGTGATCCGCACCGTCTCCCCCGAGGAGATGATGGAGACGCTGCCGCTGATCATCTGGTACCTGGACGACCCGGTGGCGGACCCGGCGCTGGTGCCGCTGTGGTTCATCGCCCGCGAAGCCCGCCAGCACGTGAAGGTGGTGCTGTCCGGGGAGGGCGCCGACGAGCTGTTCGGCGGCTACACGATCTACCGCGAGCCGTTGTCGCTGGCGCCGTTCGAGCGGGTGCCGGGCACCCTGCGCAAGGCGATGGGCAAGGTCTCCACCGCGATCCCGGACGGGGTGCGCGGCAAGGACCTGCTGCGCCGCGGGGCGCTGTCGCTGGAGGACCGCTACTACGGCAACGCGCGGATCTTCCGGGACGATCAGCTCAAGGCCGTGATGGCGGCCTTCGACCCGGGCGTCTCGCACCGCGACGTCACCGCCGCGCCGTACCGCTCCTCGGCGAGCTGGGACCCGGTGACCCGGATGCAGCACGTGGACCTGTTCACCTGGCTGCGCGGGGACATCCTGGTCAAGGCGGACAAGGTGACGATGGCGAACTCGCTGGAGCTGCGGGTGCCGTTCCTGGACAACGAGGTGTTCCGCGTCGCCAGCGGCATCCCGCTGGACCAGAAGATCACCCCGGAGACCACGAAGTACGCGCTGCGCCAGGCGATGAAGCAGGTCGTGCCCGCGCACGTGCTCAACCGCCGCAAGCTGGGCTTCCCGGTGCCGATCCGGCACTGGCTGCGCGACGAGATGCACGACTGGGCGCGCAACATCATCCAGCAGTCGCAGACCGAGCGGCTGCTGAACAAGACCGCGATCCTGCAGCTGCTGGAGGAGCACCGGTCCGGCGTGCTGGACCACAGCCGACGGTTGTGGGCGCTGCTGGTGTTCATGATCTGGCACGGCATCTTCGTCGAGGGACGGCTGTCCCCCGAGGTCCCGGAGCCGTACTACCCGGTCAAGCTCTGACCGCACGACACCGGCGAACGGCCGCTCCCTCCCACCGGGAAGGAGCGGCCGTTCTCGTCGCGGCAGGTCAGCTCTGCTTCGCCCCGGCGTGCAGCGCGACACCGGAGTTCGCGGACACCGAGGTGGTCAGCCAGCCGTCCTCGTTGACGTCCACGGTCCCGCCGGTGCAGGACCCGTCCTGCAGCGAACCGGACAGCACGTCGCAGTAGGTCCCGGCGGGCAGCGAGGTCTGGAACGACTGCTGGTCGATCGCCGCGTCCTCCCGGTTGAGCACCACGAACCCGGCGTCGCCGCGGCCGAACGCGACCCGGCCGGACCCGTCGTCCCACCAGTTCGTCAGCTCCGCGCCCTGCACCTCGCGGTGGAACCCGGCCATCCCGGCGATGATCGGCCGCGCGTGCTCGCACACCCACGCCTGGTCGGAGCAGCTCGCCGGGTTCGTGCGGCCCTCGCCGTCGCTGGGCGGCCCGGCGTCCGGATCGTCGAAGGCGAACCCGGAGATCAGCTGCGGGGTGCCGTACGGGTAGGCGAGCATGAACGCGTTCGCCAGGTCGTAGGCCGTGCCGTCCTTGTAGGTGAGCGTCGGCTCGCTGCGCTGGGTGTCGTGGTTGTCGATGAACACCACGGCCTGGTCGCTCGGCAGCGTCATGCGGTCCGGCAGGTCCTGGAGGCCGGCGAGCGACCCGTTCTTGAAGGCCTCGCTGACCTCGTGGTGGTAGGCGAACTCGGTGACGTCCCCGTTGTCCGCGTACTCCCCGGCGGAGGTGGCCTGGTCGGCGATGACCTCCTGGAACACGTACGGCTTCGCGCCGGTGCCGGGGACTTCGTCCAGCCCGCCGAAGATCGCGCCGACGTCCTCCGGCGGCATGTGCTTGACGCCGTCCACCCGGAAACCGGAGACGCCGAGGCTGATCAGGTCGTTCAGGTAGCCCTGCTCGGCGGAGCGCACGTAGTCGGATTCGGTCGCGAGGTCGGCGAGCCCGACGAGCTCGCAGTTGCGGACCTCGTCCTTGTCGTCGTAGTTCGCGATGTCGCGGCGGCAGTCGTGGAAGTCCGCGTCGCTGTACAGGCCCGGGTACACGTACTTCTCGTGCGTGGTGCCCGCGCTGCCGACCGCGTCGCTGGCGGCCATGTGGTTCACCACCGCGTCGGCGTAGATCTGCACCCCGGCGTCGTTGCAGGCGGAGACCATGCCGGCGAACTGGTCGCGGTTCCCGCGCCTGCTCTCCAGCTGGTAGCTCACCGGCTGGTAGTCCTGGTACCAGGGGTGGTCCTCGCCGTCGAGCTGCACGTGCTCCTGCGGCGGGGACACCTGCACGGCCCCGAAGCCCTTCGGGCCGAGGGTGCTGCGGCACTCCTGCGCGATGGAATCCCAGGGCCACTGGAACATCTGCACGATCGGTCCGGCCACGGGTGCTGCGGCCGGTTCGGGTGCGGCGGGCGCTGCCGTGGCCCCGGCGGCGGGGACGACGGACGAGCCGACGAGGGCCACCGCTAGGGCGTATGCGGGTAGAGGCATCGGACAACTTTCTCGATTGAGCAGGTGTCCGTCGATCACATGTTCTTTCCCGCGTCCAGTCAATGCGCCATTGGCACCAGCGCTGACCTGCTCGTTCACCCGGACCGGAGCCGAGGAGCGCGTCCCGCCGCAGGTCGCGGCGAACCTCGCCGAGCTCGGCGGGCACCCCTCCGCCCCGACGTGAGCCGCGCTACTCGCGACCGGTGGCCGCGGACCGCCCAGCCCTCCGGCGGAGAATGCGGGCCATGCGTGATGTGGAGATCAGGGAAGGCACCATCCGGCTGGGCCAGCTGATGAAGCTGGCCGGCCTCGCCGAGCACGGCGCCGACGCGAAGGCCCTGTTGGAAGAGGGCGAGGTGCAGGTCAACGACGAGGTCGAGACCCGGCGCGGCCGCCAGCTCGCCCCGGGCGACCGGATCGCCCTCGGCGACGAGGAGGTGCGGATCGTCGTGGCCCCCTGACGGCGCGCGAACGGCCCGGCTCCCCGCGGGAACCGGGCCGTTCGAGTGTCAGGTCAGTGGAACGAGTCGCCGCAGGCGCAGGAGCCGCCCGCGTTCGGGTTGTCGATCGTGAAGCCCTGCTTCTCGATGGTGTCCACGAAGTCGATCACCGCGCCTTCCACGTACGGGGCGCTCATCCGGTCGACGACCACGTCGAGGCCCTCGAAGCCGCGCCGGGCGTCGCCGTCCAGCGAGCGCTCGTCGAAGAACAGCTGGTAGCGCAGGCCGGCGCAGCCACCGGGCTGGACGGCGATGCGCAGGTGCATGTCGTCGCGGCCCTCCTGCTCCAGCAGCGCCTTGGCCTTCTGCGCCGCGGAGTCGGTCAGGGTGACACCGTGCGAGGGCGCCTCGCTCTCAGTCGTCGTCTGGGCGGTCATGACTCTCCCTAGAGGTCTCGCTCGTCCGCTTCCGGCGTGACGTCCAACGTCGGCGCCGACCCGAGGTATTCCCCGCCGGGGAGGGGCGACTCGGGAGGCGAGTCGTGTTGGTCTACCAGCCTCCATGGTGGCACAGACCCGGCCCGGAACCACGTGAACGTCCTCGCATCCGGACGCGCCCGTTCCGGCGGCCCCGCCGCGGTGCGGCGAACACGCGGTCACGTGCGCCCGGCCGAGTGGCGTCGAATACCCTGGAGGGGTGAGGTTCCTTCGCCGCAGCAGCGCTGAGCAGACCGCGACCGACGACGCTTCCACCGAGGGCGCCCAGGCCGCGGCGGAACCCGCCCGCGACCGCACTCCCGGCAAGGGCAGGCCCACTCCGAAGCGGCGCGAGGCCGAGACCCGCCGCCGCGGCCCGGTAGCGCCGCCGCCGAAGACGCAGCGCGAGGCGATGAAGCGGGCCCGCGGCAACAAGGAGGAGCGCCGCAAGGCCGCGCGGGAACGCCGCGAGCGCATGATGGCCGGCGACGACCGCTACCTGATGCCCCGCGACCGCGGGCCGGTGCGCGCGCACGTGCGCGACATCGTCGACACCCGCAGGCACATGATGGGCATGTTCATGCCGCTGGTGCTGGTGGTGTTCGTGACCACGCTGGTGCAGAACGTGCTCGTGCAGCAGTACGCCACCCTGGTGTGCCTGGTGCTGCTGCTGACGATGCTGTTCGAGGGCACGCTGCTGGGCCGCGCCGTGAACAAGCGGGTGCGCGCGAAGTTCCCGGACGCGACCGACCGGCCGCTGTCGCTGGGCTGGTACGCGTTCACCCGGGCGATGCAGCTGCGCAGGCTGCGGGTGCCGCGGCCGCGGCTCACCCCGAAGGACTTCCACAAGATCGGCTGATCCGGCCGGATCCCGGGCCCGATCGTCCGCGCGCCCTCGTCGGATGCCGCCGGAGCCGAGCGCGGCATAGGGTCCGGGCATGGAGTTTCGACGTCTCGGCAACAGCGGTCTGTCCATCAGCGAGATCGCGTACGGCAACTGGCTCACCCACGGCTCCCAGGTCGAGGAGGACGCCGCGCACGCCTGCGTGCGGGCCGCCCTCGACGCGGGCATCACCACCTTCGACACCGCCGACGTCTACGCCCAGACCCGCGCCGAATCGGTGCTCGGCCGAGCCCTGGCCGGACAGCGCCGGGAAGGCCTGGAGATCTTCACGAAGGTCTACTTCCCCACCGGCGAGGGCCCCAACGACCGCGGCCTGGGGCGCAAGCACATCATCGAGTCCTGCAACGCCTCGCTGCGCCGGTTGCAGACCGATCACGTCGACCTCTACCAGGCCCACCGGTTCGACCCGTCGGTGCCGCTGGAGGAGACGATGACGGCCTTCGCCGACCTGGTGCGGCAGGGCAAGGCGCTCTACATCGGCGTCTCCGAGTGGACCGCCGAGCAGCTCACCCGCGGTGCCGAGCTGGCCCGCGAGCTGTCGGTGCCGCTGATCTCGAACCAGCCGGAGTACTCGATGCTGTGGCGCGTCATCGAATCCCAGGTGGTGCCGGTCAGCGAGCGCGAGGGCATCGGGCAGATCGTGTTCTCCCCCATCGCGCAGGGCGTGCTCACCGGCAAGTACCTGCCGGGTCGGCAGCCGCCCGCGGGCTCCCGCGCCACCGACGAGGGCGGCGGCGCCAAGATGATCTCGCGGTGGATGCGGGACGACGTGCTCTCCGCGGTGCAGCGGCTGCAGCCCGTCGCCTCGGACCTGGGCCTGTCCACCGCGCAGCTGGCCATCGCGTGGGTGCTGCAGAACCCGAACGTGTCGGCGGCGATCGTCGGCGCCTCCCGGCCCGAGCAGGTCGCCGACAACGTCGCCGCCTCCGGCGTGGAGCTCGGCGCGGACGTGCTGGACCGGATCGACGAGGTGCTCGGTGACCTGGTCACCGCCGATCCGCGGGAAACCCGCTCGTAGCGGTCCCCCGTGCCCGGTCCGGCGCACCGCCCGGCCGGGTACGGTTCCCGCAGTCGTTCACCCGATCGCAGGAGGTTCACCGGTGGCCGCGTCCGCACGCACCCTGGTGCTCGGCGGGGCCCGCTCCGGGAAGTCCGCGCACGCGGAAGGCCTGCTCGGCGCCGACGAGCCCGTCCGCTACGTGGCGACCTCCCGGCACGACCCGGACGACGCCGAGTGGACCGAGCGGATCGCCGCGCACGTCGCCCGCAGGCCCGCGACCTGGACGACCGCCGAAGCGGGCGATCCCGCGGTGCTGCTGGAACTGCTGCGCACCGCTCCCGCGGATGGGCCCGCGCTGCTGGTGGACGATCTCGCGACCTGGCTGACCGGGGTCCTCGACGACGCGGGCGCCTGGGACCGGGATCCGGCCGCGCTCGACGCCGTCGCGGCGCACTGCACCGCGCTCGCCGAGGCCGTCGCGGGCTGCGCGTCCCGGCTGGTGCTGGTCTCGGCCGAGGTCGGGCTCGGCATCGTGCCCGCCACGAGTTCTGGAAGACTTTTCCGCGACCGGCTCGGCGAGCTCAACGCGCGGCTCGCCGAACGCTGCGACGCCGTGCTGCTGCTCGTCGCGGGTGTCCCGCTCCGGTTGCGCTGACCACCCGCCCGCACCGACCCCGGAGGTAACCCCTTGTCCACCGCACCCGAGAACACCCCGGTCCGGTTCGGCGCCGTGCCGCCGCCGGACGAGCAGGCGCGGCGGCAGGCGGTGGCCCGGCAGGAGCAGCTGACCAAACCGGCCGGTTCGCTCGGCAGGCTGGAGGAGCTCGGGGTGTGGGTCGCGGGCCGCCAGGCCAGCTGCCCGCCGCGCCCGTTCGAACGCGCCCGGGTGGTGATCTTCGCCGGGGACCACGGCGTCGCCGAGCACGGCGTGTCCGCCTACCCCGCCGAGGTCACCGGCCAGATGGTGCGCAACTTCCTCGACGGCGGCGCCGCGGTGAACGCGCTGGCCAGGGCGAACGGCGCCACCGTGCGGGTGCTCGACGTGGCGGTGAACGCCGACACGCCGCCCGCGGTGTCCGGGCGCAAGATCCGCCGCGGCTCCGGCGCCATCGACCGGGAGGACGCGCTCACCGACGACGAGGCGCGGGCCGCGGTCGAACTCGGCAAGGCCGTCGCCGACGAGGAGATCGACTCCGGCGCGGACCTGCTCATCGCGGGTGACATGGGCATCGGCAACACCACCCCGGCGGCGGTGCTCATTTCCGCGCTCACCGGCATCGAACCGGTCGCGGTGGTCGGGCGCGGCACCGGCATCGACGACAACGCGTGGATGCGCAAGACCGCCGCGATCCGCGACGCGCTGCGCCGCGCCCGGCCGGTGCTGGACGACCCGGTGGCGCTGCTGCGCACCAGCGGCGGCGCGGACATCGCCGCGCTCGCCGGGTTCCTCGCGCAGGCCGCGGTGCGCCGGACGCCGGTGCTGCTGGACGGTGTCGTGGTCGGCGCGGCCGCGATGGTCGCCGAGGAGCTCACGCCCGGTGCCCGCCAGTGGTGGCTGGCCGGGCACCGCACCGCCGAACCGGGCGGGACGCTGGTGCTCGAACACCTCGACCTGAGCCCGATCCTCGACCTGGAGATGCGCCTCGGCGAAGGGTCCGGGGCCGTCACCGCGCTCCCGGTGCTGTCCGCCGCGGTGCGGGTGCTGGCGGAGATGGCGACCTTCGGAGAGGCGGGCGTCGGCGGCCCCACCCCCGCGGAGGCCATCGGACCCGACCCGGAGGACCAGGAGCTGTGACCTGCTCCGGAGAGGCCGCGGCCCGGTGAACGGGCTGCTGCTGGCGGTGTCCTGGCTGACGGTGCTGCCGTTGCCGGCCCGCGAGGTCGACGACCGCGCCTGCCGCCAGGCCATCGCGCTCGCCCCGCTGGTGGGCGCGCTGGTCGGCGGGTTCGGCGCGGTGCTGCTGTGGGCGCTGACCGCGCTCGGCGCGCCCGCCCTGCTGGCCGGGCTGCTCACCGTGGCGGCGCTGGTGCTGGTCACCCGCGGCATGCACGTGGACGGGCTGGCCGACACGGTCGACGGCCTCGGCTGCTACGGCCCGCCGGAGCGGGCGCTGGCGGTGATGCGCGACGGCGGTGCCGGCCCGTTCGCGGTGGTCGCGCTGATCGTCGCGGTCGGCGTGCAGGCGGTGGCGCTCGCCGACCTCGCCGCTGGCGGGCGCTGGGCGGTGGTGGTGCTGGCGTGCGCGGCGGGCCGGGGCGCGTTCGTGCTCTGCTGCCGCCGCGGGCTGCCCGCCGCACGTCCGGAGGGCATGGGTTCGCTGGTCGCGGGCACCCAGCCGTGGTGGCTGGTGGCCTGCTGGTGGCTGGTGCTGGCGGCCGGGGGCGCGCTCGCGGCTCCCTGGTCGGGCGCGGTCGCCGTGCTGCTGGCGGGCGCGGTGCTGCTCGGGTTCACCGCGCACGTGCGGCGCCGCTTCGGCGGCATCACCGGGGACGTGCTCGGCGCCGCCGCCGAACTCACCACCACGCTGGTCCTGGCGGTCTCCGTGCTCGGCTGAGCACCCGTCAGCCCCCGGCGACCGACGGGATGACGCGGATCTCGGTGCCGTCGCGGACCGCCGAACCGGCGCCGTCCAGCCACCGGCACTCCTCCCCGTCCAGGTAGAAGTTGACGTGCCGACGCAGGCCACCGGCCTCGTCCCGCAACCGGCGTTCGACCGCCGGGTGCCGGGCGCCGAGCACGTCCAGCACGCCCGCCAGCGTGGCCTCCGCCGGCTCGACCTCCAGCCGCTGCCGCCCACCGGCGTGTTCGCGCAGCAGCCGCGGCAGCACCACCGTCACCCGCACCGCCACCACCTCACCAGCTCATCGCGCGCAGCGACAGCACGTCGGGCAGGTGCTCGGCCACCCGTTCCCAGCGCTCCCCGTCCCCGCTGCCCGCGTACACCTCGCCGCTGCGGGAGCCGAAGTACACCCCGGCCGGGTCGGCGTCGTCGGTGCACAGCGCGTCGCGCATCACCGCCGACCAGAACCGCTCGGGCAACCCCTCGGACAGCCCGGTCCACGTCTCGCCCGCGTCCTCGCTGCGGTACACCCGGCAGCGCCCGTCCGGCGGGTAGCGCGTCGCGTCCGCGGTCAGCGGGAACCCGAACACCACGTCCGGCCGGTGCGGGTGGGTCACGATCGGGAAGCCGAAGTCGCTGGGCAGGCCGTCGGCGATGGAGCGCCAGCTCGCCGCCCCGTCGTCGCTGCGGTACACGCCGTGGTGGTTCTGCAGGAAGAACCGCTCCGGCTTCGCCGGGTGCTGGGCGATCTTGTGCACGCACTGGCCGAACTCCGGGTACTCGTCCGGCAGGAAGTAGGCCTTGATGCCCCGGTTGCTCGCCTGCCAGCTCGTCCCGCCGTCCTCGGTGCGGTAGACGCCGCCCGCCGACATCGCCACGACCACGCGGGACGGGTCGTGCGGGTGCGCGAGCACGGTGTGCACCGCCTGCCCGCCGAACCCGGGTTCCCAGCGCTCCCGGTGCGGGTGGTCCCACAACCCGCGGACCAGCTGGAACGTCCGCCCGCGGTCCTCGGAGCGGAACAGCGCGGACGGTTCGGCCCCGGCGTGGACGACCTCCGGGTGGTCGGCGGGCCCCGGCGCGAGCTGCCACACCCGTTCCAGGGCCGCCCCGGTGTCCGCGGGGAACGCGATCGGTGCCGCGTCCGGTTCCTGCCAGGTGGCGCCGAGGTCGTCGCTGGTGACGACGCTGGGGCCGAAGTGCGTGCTGGAGGCGCCGACGAGCAGCCGCGGCGCGCCCCGGGTGTCGGCGGCCACGGCGTAGATCTCCGCCATCGGCAGGTGCGGCCCGGTCACCTCCCAGGCCCCGCGTTCGCGGCGCGCCAGCCAGAGGCCCTTGCGCGTGCCGATCAGCAGCAGTACTCGATCCGACATGACCGCCCCCTGTGCGTGTTCCAGGTCACTCGGAAGCTACGCCGGGGCACCGACATCCCGCCCGGGCCGAAAGCAACGGCGCCCTCCTCGCGGAACGAGGAGGGCGCCGGGTGGACGGGGCTCAGGCGAGCGGGACCATCCAGCCGTGCGGGTCGGGGGCGGTGCCCTGCTGGATGGCGGTGAGCCGGTCGCGCAGCTGCATCGTCACCGTCCCGGCCTGGCCGTCGGCGATGGTGAACTCGCCGTCTTGGTGCTTCACGTGCCCGACCGGGGTGATCACCGCGGCCGTGCCGCAGGCGAACACCTCGGTGAGCTCACCGGACCGGGCGCGCTTCTCCCACTCGTCGGTGGTGATCCGCCGCTCCTCGACCGCCATGCCCAGGTCGGCGCCGAGCTCCAGCACCGAGGAGCGGGTGACGCCGGGCAGCAGGCTGCCGGACAGCTCCGGGGTGACCAGCCGGGCGTCCGCGCCGGTGCCGAAGACGAAGAACAGGTTCATCCCGCCCATCTCCTCGACCGCCCGCCGCTCCACCGCGTCCAGCCACACCACCTGGTCGCAGCCGTTCTCCACGGCCTGCGCCTGCGCGGCGAAGGAGGCCGCGTAGTTGCCCGCGAACTTCGCCGCCCCGGTGCCGCCGGGCGCGGCCCGCACGTACTCGTGGCCGAGCCACACCGTGACGGGCTTGACGCCGCCCGCGAAGTACGAACCGGCCGGCGAGGCGATCGCCGCGTACAGGTACTCGCTGGCCGGGCGGTTCACCCCGAGGCTGACCTCGGTGGAGATCATGAACGGCCGCAGGTACAGCGAGCTCTCCCCCGCTTCCGGCACCCACGCCCGGTCGACGTCGACGAGCTCCCGCAGCGAGTCGAGGAACACCTGCTCCGGCAGCTCCGGCATCGCGATGCGCTGCGCCGAGCGCTGGAACCGGCGGGCGTTCTGCTCCGGGCGGAACGCGGAGATCGCGCCGTCGGGCTGCCGGTAGGCCTTCAAGCCCTCGAAGATCGCCTGCGCGTAGTGCAGCACCGTCGTCGCCGGGTCGAGCTCCAGCGAGTGGTAGGCCTCGATCTTGGCGTCGTACCAGCCGCGTTCGGTGGAGTACCGCACCGTCGCCATGTGGTCGGTGAAGAACTTCCCGAACCCGGGATTCGCCAATACGTCCGCGCGCTGCGCCTCGGTGGCGGGATGCGAACTGGGAATCCGGGAGAACGAGAGTTCTGTCATGCCCGTACCGTATCGCGCGCCTCGGAACAGTGGAAACCGGTGTGCCATCGGTCGGTCCTCCTAGTGTCGGAGGCTGCTCGAACCCGTTCCGGACGGTCTGCCCGGAGGCGTACCGGTGATCCGTTCGGACCTCTATGATGAGGCCATGGGTGACCAGGAGAACCTGCCGGTGCCGGGACCGACGACGGTCCAGCAGGACACGCTCGCGGCCGCGCTCGGCCTGCTGCTGCCGCTGGGCGGTGGGCTGCTCGTGCTGTGGGGTTACGCCTGGCTGGGGTGGTTCGGCGCGATCGTCGGCGGCGCGGGCGTGGCCTGGTGGGGTTTCTGGTGGTACGGCAAGCACAAGACGCTGTTCCCGAAGGACCTGCGCGGTGGGCAGGTCGGCGGGCTGGCGGTGCTCACGGCCGTGTTCGGCCTGTTCTTCTTCCTCGCGCTGGCGCCCTGATCGGGTTCGATCCCGGTTCGGACCCGGATCCGGAGCGCTTCCGGGGCTGAATCCCGGCCCGGCGCTTGAATCCCGGCCCGGCGCTTGAACCCCGGCCCGGCGCTGAATCCCGGTGCGCCCCTGATCCCGGTTCCGGCACGCGCCTGAGCCCGCAAGCGCGCTGCTTCCGACCGGGTTCAGCGCACCAGGTCCGCGGGCAGCTCGGGCAGCGCCCAGCGCGGGTCGGGCCGCGCCTCGCAGTGGCTGCCGTCGAACGGGAAGCGCTCGCGTTCGGCGAGGTCCGCCATCCGCTCCCCCTCCGCGCGCAGCCGGTCCAGGCGCAGCTGGTCGATGCGCCCGGCGGCCAGCGCGGAGTCGAGTTCGTCCTCGTCCTTCCACGCCCACTTCCCGCCGGGGAACACCTCCAGGTCGAGCACCCCGTCCACCCGGTTGACGCCGGTGGCGTCCCGCCCGAGCGGCACCTCCAGGTTCACGTACCAGTTGCGGAAGCTGCCGTCGGCTTCGAAGAACCACCACACCGAGGACCAGTGCTCGGCGAACACCAGCCGCAGCGTGGCCGTGGTGTGCCACACCGACAGCGCGGGCACCCGGGTTCCGGAGAACCGCTCGTGCATCGGCAGTTCCCGCGGTTTCCGGCCGTCCGGCGAGGTGGTGATGCGGATCGGCGTCCCCGGCAGCACCCAGCACAGCAGCCGGTCCGGTTCGTCGCTGACCACTCGCGCCGGGTGCACGGTGCCGAGCGAGCCGTCGAGGCGCCAGAAGCGGTAGAGGATGTCCGATCCGGGCTCCCACCACTGCGGGGCGGGGTCCGGCCGAGCACCACGTTCGGGACCGCGTTCGAGCATGCCGACCTCAACTCCAGCGCCGAGAGACCAGACCCGCCAGCAGCGGGCCCGCGATGACCACCACGAGCGTTCCGAGCATCGCATGGACGGGCATGCTCATGGCCAGGATCACGGCCAATCCCATCCCCAGGCACGCGGACCGCATCCGCCACACCTGGTCGTCGGCGAGCAGCACCCGCGCGGCGGCGTTGGCCAGCGCGTGGTGCACCAGCAGGCAGCAGGAAGCGAAGGCCATCGCCGCGGCGGGCTGCACCAGCAGCGCGACCACGGCGGCGGCGACGCCCGCGCACAGGTCCAGCAGGTACGGGGTGCCCGCGCGGCTCGTCCGGCCGAGCGCGGCGGGCAGGTCCTGGTCGCGCTGCACGGCGAGCGCGGTGGAGCGCAGCGATTCGAGGATGCCCAGCAGCACCGGGAACAGCGCCAGGCCCACCGCGGTCCCGACCAGCGGCCGCAGCGAGCCGCCCGCGGCCGCGTCCATCGCGTCGAGCACCGGCTGCCCGGACAGCGCGAGGCGGGCCGGGCCGAGCTGGTGCAGCAGCGCCGCCGACAGCAGCAGCACCACCGCGCCGGTCACCGCCAGCGCGACGATCACGCCCCACTTCACGACCTTGCCGCGGTACCGGTCCCGTTCCTGCGCGGGGGCGGTGAGCCGTTCGAAGCCGAGGAAGCCGAAGAACAGCACCCCGGCCGCGCCGGTGATGCCGATGGCCCCGTCGCCGCGCGGCGCACCGGCAGGCAGCCCCGCGGGCGGTTCGATCGCGAAGCACACCGCGACGACCAGCCCGACCACGGCCAGCGTGAGCAGAACCCACACCCACGCGGCGGCACCGCGGATGCGCAGTCCCGCGGTGGCGGCCAGCACGACGAACAGCACGATCGCGGCGGCGATGGCGGGCGGCGCGGCGGGCATGGCGTGCTGGGTGATCACCTCGGCGACGGCGGCCAGCGCCGCGACCTGCCCGGCGAGCGCGGTGGCCGCGCCGAACCGGGCGGGCAGCACGCCCAGCCGCGCCCGGATGCACGCGTACCCGGCGCCGGGCCCGCGGTAGCTGGCGGACTGGTGCGCGGAGGCCAGCGCGCAGCACGCCACCGCCAGCAGCACCAGCGGCACGGCCAGCGGCAGCAGCCGTCCGGCGGCGAGGGTGGCGGGGGCGATGCCGACGAACAGCCCGGCACCGAGCATCCCGCCGAGCACCAGCGGCAACGCCGAACCGATCGCTCGCCTAGGTCCGTCCGCGGCGGCCCCAGCACCGGCGTCCGCCTGCTGCTCCGCGACCTGTTGCCCCACTCGCCCACCTTTGCAGAACGCGGTCCCCACCGGCAGCCGCCTGCCGGTCGACGCCGACCGGGAGGCGTCCGCGGCGGCGGCCCGGGCGGGCACCGCGCGGCCGGTCGCACCCGGGTCCGCGACGCCCCAGCCTACGCACCGGCACCGGCCCGTCCCGGTGCGCTTTCCCCCGCCGACGCGCTCCGCCGCGGGAAAACCGCTGGCACTGATCGGCGCAGCGCTAAGCTCGGGCGTGCGGCGCGGTCGGTCCCCGCAACCGCCTGTCGGACCCACCGCGGCCCACCCGATCTACAGTGGCGGTCGCGGGACGGCCGCCGAGCAGGTCAGGCCGGCCGGGGACGGTTCCCGCGTCCGACACCCCATCGATGGCGACACCGCCCGGAGGAAACACACGTGAGCACGCCGAAACTCGCCCTCACCGATACCAAAGCCGCCAAACTCACCGCGGACGTCCTGGTCATCGGCACCCTCGCCGGCGCGGACGGCCCGGAGATCGCGCCCGGCGGCGACGAGGTGGCCGCGGCCTTCGACGGCGACCTGGCGAAGGTGCTCGCGACGCTCGGCGCCACCGGCAAGGCCGAGGAGGTCGTGAAGCTGCCCGCGGGTTCCGGGCTGCGCGCGGACGTCCTGCTGGCCGTCGGGCTCGGCAAGGTCACCGGCGATTCCCCCACCGGTGAGCAGGTGCGCCGCGCCGCGGGCGCCGCGGCCCGCGCGCTGAGCGGGGTCGCGCACGCCGCGACCACCCTGGGCGCGCTGGACCTGGGCGCCGCGGTGCAGGGCACCGTGCTGGGCGCCTACTCGTTCCGCAAGTACAAGTCCGAGCCGGGCGACGACCCGGTGAACCAGGTCGACCTGATCGTGCCGGACGCGAAGGACGACGCCGCCAAGCACGCGCTCAAGGGCGGCACCGCCATCGGCGAGTCCGTCACCATCGCCCGCGACCTGATCAACACCCCGCCGAACGACCTGTACCCGGGTTCGTTCGCGGACCGCGCGAGCGAGCTGGCCCGCTCCGCCGGGCTCGAGGTCGAGGTGCTCGACGAGGCGGCGCTGCGCAAGGGCGGCTACGGCGGCATCCTCGGCGTCGGCTGCGGTTCGAGCCGCCCGCCGCGCCTGGTGCGGCTGCGGCACAAGGGCCCGAAGGCGTCGAAGAAGGTCGCGCTCGTCGGCAAGGGCGTCACCTTCGACACCGGCGGCATCTCGCTGAAGCCCGCCGCCTCGATGGACGAGATGACCTCGGACATGTCCGGTGCCGCCGCGGTGATCGCCACGATGGTGCTGGTCTCGAAGCTGAACTACCCGCTGGACGTGACCGCCACGGTGCCGATGGTGGAGAACATGCCCTCCGGCACCGCGTACCGGCCCGGCGACGTGCTGAGCATGTACGGCGGCAAGACCGTCGAGGTCCTCAACACCGACGCCGAGGGCCGGTTGATCCTGGCCGACGCGATCGTGCGCGCGGGCGAGGACGAGCCGGACTACCTGATCGAGACCTCCACGCTGACCGGCGCGCAGGTGGTGGCCCTGGGCAAGCGCACCCCCGCCGTGATGGGCGACGAGGACTTCCGCGACCGCGTCGCGAAGCTCTCGCAGGCCACCGGTGAGGGCGCCTGGCCGATGCCGCTGCCGGAGGACATGCGCGGCGACCTGGACTCCAAGCTCGCCGACCTGGCGAACGTGGCCGGGCACCGCTGGGGCGGCATGCTCACCGCGGGCCTGTTCCTGAAGGAGTTCGTCCGCGACGGCCTGCCCTGGGCGCACATCGACGTGGCCGGCCCGGCGTACAACACGAACTCGCCGCACGGCTACACCGCGAAGGGCGGCACCGGCGTCCCGGTGCGCACGATCGCGGCGGTGCTCGCCGACATCGCCGAGAACGGCTGACGAAGGCCCCCTGGACGGCCCGCCGAGTGCGCTCGGCGGGCCGTTCGTCGTCCGCGCCACGTGCGGGAACGGTGTGAGCCCGGTCTCAAAGGGATCACCACGGCCCTGCCCCGCGATGCCAGGATGGGGTGGTGAGCGAAACGAGCGAGCAGCAGCCGACCACCCCCGGGCCTGCGCGGCACGGTTTCGCGGTCGAAGTGGTGTGGACCGGGAACACCGGCGCGGGCACCAGCAGCTACCGCAGCTACGAGCGCACCCACGAGGTGCGTTCCGCGGGCAAGAACACCATCGAGGCCTCCGCGGACCCGGCGTTCCTCGGCGACGCGGACCGGTACAACCCGGAGGAGCTGCTCATCGCGGCCCTGTCGCAGTGCCACATGCTGTGGTTCCTGCACCTGGCCGCGGAGTGCGGCGTCGTGGTGGTCGGCTACCACGACCGCGCGCAGGGCGAGCTGGCGGAGAACGCCGACGGTTCGGGCGGGTTCCGGGAAGTGGTGCTCCACCCGGAGGTCACGGTCGAGGACCTGGCCAGCGTGGACGTCGCGGAAGCGCTGCACGAGCGCGCGCACGAGCTCTGCTACATCTCGAAGTCGCTGAACTTCCCGGTGCGGCTGACGCCGTCCACCCGCGTCGCGAACTGACGGGCTCAGCCCAGGTCGCGGCGGTGCTGCCGGTCGCGTAAGACCCGCTGCCGGGCCTGGTAGTCGCGCATCCGCTGCGGATAGCCGAGTTTCGCCACCTCGTAGCAGGGCATCCCCTGCTTGCGGGCGAAGCGGAACGCCGCCTCCGGGCCCGCGACGCGGCGCCGGGTCCACTCCCCGTCGTGCGCGACCAGCAGCACCGTGGTCTCGGTGACGGTGGTGCGGGGTTCGACGAACGCCTCGACACCGTGCCGCTGCTGCGCCCAGGCCCGCAGGTGCTCGGTGTCGCGCGAGTCGGCGGGACGGCCGGTGGTGCGCCGCCGCCGGAAACGATCGAACAGACCCACGGAATCCGCCCTCCCCGCGTCCGCTGGAAGCGCGGCCACGGATTCGATTCACCTGCGCGCGGCCGCGCTCGGAGACACCTCCGGAAAACCGGTGCCCCCGTTCGCGATGATGCCATCGAGCGCCTGTGACGAAGCTGAGAATCGGAAAAAACGATTCAGTGGGATCGGGCACGTTCGCGCGATCAGAGCGAGCCCACGTCGCGTCGTCCCAACGGGTGGTGACAAGATGGCTGCCAGGTGTTCCGCGCCTCGCGCGACAGCCGGGCCGGGCGGCACCTCAGCGATTCAACGATGGCTGTCGAGGAGTGCGAAGTGACCGACACGTCCGCCGATCTGGTCATTCTCGGCGGCGGTTCGGGCGGCTACGCCTGCGCTTTCCGCGCGGCTGAGCTGGGCCTGTCCGTCGTCCTCATCGAAAAGGACAAGCTCGGGGGAACCTGCCTGCACCGCGGGTGCATTCCCACGAAGGCTCTCCTGCACGCCGCGGAGGTCGCCGACTCCGCGCGCGATGGCGACCAGTTCGGGGTGAAGACCTCGCTGGAGGGCATCGACATCGCGGGGGTGAACTCCTACAAGGACGGTGTCGTCGGCAAGCTCTACAAGGGCTTGCAGGGCTTGGCCAAGGCGCACAAGGTGACCCTGGTCGACGGCGCGGGCACGCTCGTCGACAAGAACACCGTCGAGGTCGACGGCACCCGCTACACCGGCAAGAACGTCGTGCTGGCGACCGGTTCCTACTCCAAGTCGCTGCCCGGCCTGGAGCTCGGCGGCCGCGTCATCGCCAGCGAGCAGGCGCTGAACCTGGACTTCGTGCCGGAGAAGGTCGTCGTGCTCGGCGGCGGCGTCATCGGCGTCGAGTTCGCCAGCGTGTGGCGCTCCTTCGGCGCCGAGGTGACCATCGTCGAGGCCCTGCCGCACCTGGTGCCGAACGAGGACGAGTTCGCCTCCAAGCAGCTGGAGCGCGCGTTCCGCAAGCGCGGCATCAAGTTCAAGACCGGCGTCAAGTTCACCGGTGCCTCCCAGACCGACTCCGGCGTCTCGGTGAGCCTGGAGAACGGCGACCAGCTCGACGCGGACGTGCTGCTGGTGGCCGTCGGCCGCGGTCCGAACACCGCGGGCCACGGCTACGAGGACGCGGGCGTCCAGCTGGAGCGCGGCTTCGTCGTCACCGACGACCGGCTGCGCACCAGCCTGCCGGGCGTGTACGCGGTCGGCGACATCGTGCCCGGCCTGCAGCTCGCGCACCGCGGTTTCCAGCAGGGCATCTTCGTCGCCGAGGAGATCGCGGGCCAGAACCCGCAGGCGATCGACGAGGCGGGCATCCCGCGCGTCACCTACAGCCACCCCGAGGTCGCCTCGGTGGGCCTGACCGAGAGCGCTGCCAAGGAGCAGTACGGCTCGGTGCAGACCTTCACCTACGACCTCGCCGGCAACGGCAAGAGCCAGATCCTCAAGACGGCGGGCGCGGTGAAGCTGGTCCGCGCCACCGACGGGCCGGTGCTCGGCCTGCACCTGGTCGGTGACCGGGTCGGCGAGCTCATCGGCGAAGCCCAGTTGATCTACAACTGGGAGGCGCTGCCCGAGGACGTGGCACCGCTGGTGCACGCCCACCCCACGCAGACCGAGGCCCTCGGCGAGGCGCACCTCGCCCTGGCCGGCAAGCCGCTGCACGTCCACGGCTGACCCGGTCCGCTTCCCGCACCAGCACAGCACCCCGCCACACCGCACGAGGAGTCCGCGAGCGATGTCCTTCTCCGTCCAGATGCCCGCGCTAGGCGAAAGCGTCAGCGAGGGCACGATCACCAGGTGGCTCAAGCAGGTCGGCGACACCGTCGAGGTCGACGAGCCCCTGCTGGAGGTCTCCACCGACAAGGTCGACACCGAGATCCCGTCCCCCGCCGCCGGTGTGCTGCAGCGCATCGTCGCCGAGGAGGACGACACGGTGGAGATCGGCGGTGAGCTCGCCGTCATCGGTGACAGCGCCGACGACTCGGGCTCCGCCCCCGCGCCGCAGCAGGCCCCCGCCGAGGCGCCCGCCCCGGCGCAGGAAGCCGCCCCCGCCCAGGAGCAGCAGGCCCCGGCCGAGCAGCCCGCAGCGCCCGCCGCCTCCGGCGGTTCGGCGCAGGGCACCGAGGTGCCGATGCCCGCGCTCGGCGAGAGCGTCAGCGAGGGCACCATCACCCGGTGGCTCAAGCAGGTCGGCGACTCGGTCGAGGTCGACGAACCGCTGCTGGAGGTCTCCACCGACAAGGTCGACACCGAGATCCCGTCGCCGGTCGCGGGCACGCTGCTCGAGATCGCCGCCGGCGAGGACGACACCGTCGAGGTCGGCGGGAAGCTGGCCGTGATCGGCGAGCAGGGCGCCGCCCCGGCCGCGCCCGCCGCGCCGGAACCGGCCCCCGCCCCCGCCGCACCCGCTCCGGAGCCGAAGCCGGAACCCGCGGCGCAGGCCCCGGCCGCCCCGGCGCAGCCTGCGGCTCCCGCGGCTCCCGCCGAGCCCGCCGCGCAGCAGGCCCCCGCGGCCCAGCAGTCCGGCCCGTCCGGCAGCACGCCGTACGTGACGCCGCTGGTGCGCAAGCTCGCCAACCAGCACGGCATCGACCTGTCCACCATCAAGGGCAGCGGTGTCGGCGGCCGCATCCGCAAGCAGGACGTGCAGGCCGCGGTCGACGCCGCCAAGGCGAAGCCCGCCGCCGCTCCGGCCGCCGCGAAGCCCGCGGCCCCGGCGCAGCCCGCGTCCTCGGACGAGGCGGAGGCGCTGCGCGGCACCACGCAGCAGATGTCCAGGCTGCGCCAGCTGCTGGCCCGCCGCATGGTCGAGTCGCTGCAGACCGCCGCGCAGCTCACCACGGTGATCGAGGTCGACGTCACCCGCATCGCCAAGCTGCGCCAGCAGGCGAAGGCCTCCTTCGAAGCGGCGGAGGGCGTGAAGCTGTCCTTCCTGCCGTTCTTCGCGAAGGCCGCCGCCGAGGCGCTGAAGCTGCACCCGAAGGTGAACGCCTCGGTCAACGAGGAGAGCAAGGAGATCACCTACCACGCGGCCGAGCACCTCTCGATCGCCGTGGACACCCCGCGCGGGCTGGTCTCGCCGGTGATCCACGACGCCGGGGACCTGAACCTCGGCGGCCTGGCCCGCAAGATCTCCGACGTGGCCGAGCGCACCCGGAACAACAAGCTCAAGCCGGACGAGCTCTCCGGGGGCACGTTCACCATCACCAACACCGGCAGCCGCGGCGCGCTGTTCGACACCCCGATCCTGAACCCGCCGCAGGTGGGCATGCTGGGCACGGGCAGCGTCGTGAAGCGGCCCGTGGTGGTCTCCGACGACAACGGCGGCGACACGATCGCGATCCGGTCGATGGTGTACCTGGCGCTGTCCTACGACCACCGGCTGGTCGACGGCGCGGACGCGGCCCGGTTCCTCACCACGCTGAAGCAGCGGCTGGAGGAAGGCGCCTTCGAGGCCGACCTCGGGATCTGATCCGGCTCCGATGCCACGGCGAGGGCCGTCCACCTGCGGGTGGGCGGCCCTCGCCGCGTTCCGGGGCCGTTCGAGCGGGCGAAACCATCGCGCGCGGAAGATCGGTGCGGGACCATCGGGGACATGCGCGTGGTAATCGCCGGTTCGTCCGGGTTGATCGGCACGAGTCTCGTCGCGGCGTTGCGGCAGGGCGAGCACGAGGTGGTGCGGCTGGTCCGCCGCCGCGCCGCCGCCCCCGACGAACGCACCTGGGATCCGGCGGAGGGCGTGCTGGACGAGGACGCCCTGGCCGGGGCGGACGCGGTGGTGAACCTGTGCGGGGCGGGGATCGCGGACCGCCGCTGGAGCACCGAGCGCAAGGAACTGCTGGTGTCCTCGCGGGTGCGGCCCACGGCGCTGCTGGCCGAGGCGGTGGCCCGGCACGGCGTTCCCGCGCTGGTCAACGGCTCGGCGGTCGGCTACTACGGCGACACCGGGGACCGGCTGGTGACCGAGTCGGCGCCTGCGGGCACCGGTTTCCTCGCCGACCTGTGCCGGCAGTGGGAGGCGGCGACGAGCGCGGCGGTGGGTGCGGGCGCCCGCGTGGCGATGTCCCGCACGGGCCTGGTGGTGGCGCCCTCGGGCGGGCTGGTGGGCGCGTTGAAGCCGCTGTTCTCGGTGCTGCTGGGGGCGAAGCTCGGCGGCGGGCGGCAGTACATGCCGTGGATCTCGCTGGACGACGCGGTGGGCGCGCTGCGGTTCCTGGTGGAGAACTCGGCGGTGTCGGGTCCGGTGAACCTGACCGGTCCGGCGCCGGTGACGAACGCCGAGTTCACCCGGGAGCTGGGCCGGGCGCTGGGCAGGCCCGCGCCGTGGACGGTGCCGGAGTTCGCGCTCCGCGCGGCGCTGGGCCAGGCCGCGGACGAGGCGATGCTGGCCGGGCAGCGCGCGGTCCCGGAACGCCTCGACGAGCACGGCTACCCGTTCGCCCACCCCACCTTGGACGCCGCCCTCGACGCCGTGCTCTGAGGCCCGAGCCCGTCCCGGGGCAGCCGCGCCGCCGCGCCGGGTGGCCGCCGCCACGTGCGCGGGGCGGTCGGTGCCGGGGCGGAAACGCCGGGCGTAGCCTGGCCCGGTGAGTCGCGCGGAGATGTCATGTCGCGCCTCGGCCGATCCGGTCGACGTGCGTGAACTGGGAAGAATCGACTACCTGGACGCCTGGGACCTCCAGCGGGAGCTGGCCACGGGCCGCGCCGAGGAGACCGGTCCGGACACCCTGCTGCTGCTGGAGCACCCGTCGGTGTACACCGCCGGGAAGCGCACCCAGCCGGAGGACCGCCCGCAGGACGGCACGCCGGTGATCGACGTGGACCGCGGCGGCAAGATCACTTGGCACGGGCCGGGGCAGATCGTGGGCTACCCGATCCTGGGGCTGGCCGACCCGATCGACGTCGTGGACTACGTGCGCCGCCTGGAGCAGGCCTTGATCCGCACCTGCACCCGCTTCGGCCTGGAGACGGGCCGGGTCGAGGGCCGCAGCGGCGTGTGGCTGGCCGCCGACGGCGCGCGCCCGGAGCGCAAGATCGCCGCGATCGGCATCCGGGTGCAGCGCGGCGTGACGATGCACGGCCTGGAGCTGAACTGCGATCCGGACATGGGCCAGTTCGACCGGATCGTGCCGTGCGGCATCCGGGACGCGGGCGTCACCTCGCTGTCGGCGGAGCTGGGCCGGGACGTCACGGTCGAGGAGGCGCTGCCCTGGGTGCGCCAGGACGTGCTGGACGCGGTCGACGGGGCGCTGCCGGTGGTGGAGTCGAACATCGCGCGGGTCGCGCCCACCGCCGAAGGCGTGACGCTGGCGCTGGATCCGACCCTGCGCTGACCCACCCCCTCCACTCCTCTAGTATTCCGGAATTACGGACTACTAGAGGAGTGGACGCATGCCGCTGTCCCGCCGCACCCTGCTGACCGGCCTCACCGCCGCCACCGCGCTCCCGCTGCTCTCGTGCAGCCCCGCCACCGCGCTCGGCGACCGCGCCGAAGCCGATCTGAGCACTCCCGACGGCTGGCTGGCCTGGATCGCCGAGCACCGCGACCGGCTCGCCCTCGTGCTCACCGACACCACCGGCCTGCGGTTGGAGCACCGCGCGGAGACCCCGCAGCCGCTGGCCTCCGCGGTGAAGGCCGCGCACCTCGCCGCCTACGCCACCGCCGTCGCCGACGGGCGCCTCGACCCCGCCGAGCGGATCCGCGTCGGCGACTGGGAGCGCTACTACGTGCCCACCGACGGCGGCGCGCACGTGGCGGCCTTGCAGGAACTGGGCATCCCCACCGACGCCACCGGCGCGTGGGCCGCCGACCCGGACCGCACGGTGGCGCTGGAGCAGCTGGCAGGCGCGATGATCGCGCACAGCGACAGCGCCGTCCCCGACCTGATCCGCGACCGGCTCGGCACCGAGGCCGTGCGGGACGCCGCGCTCGCCGGGGGCTGGCCCGACGCCGACGTGCGCTCGCTGTGCGCCGAATACCTGTTCCTGCTGCTGCCCGCCGAAGCACCCGCACCCGGCACCCCGGTCGCGCGGCGCCGCGAGATCGGCTTCGCGCTGGAACGCCGCCACCGCGACGAGCAGGACTTCCGCGACCAGGTGCGCACCAGGCTGCTCACGCAGCCGCTGCCGGACTGGGACACCCAGCTGACCTGGTCCGCGGGCACCGCCGCGAGCAGCCCGCGGCAGCTGGCCGCGCTGCACCGCTCGCTCGCCGACGGCAGCTACCCGTCGCCGCGCGCCGCGGAGATCGCGCGCGACGTCCTGGAACGGCGGGACGGCCTGCCCGAGGGAGTACTCGGCCTCGGCTACAAGGGCGGCAGCCTGCCCGGCGTGCTCACCGCGGGGATCTCGCTGCGCTTCGCCGACGGGCGGATCGCGGCCGGATCGCTGCTCGCCCACGGCGGGATCTCCGCCGAACAGCTGGGCAACGGCGATCCCGGGCTGCCCCTGCTCAAGGCCGCCCTCGACCCGGCGTGGCAGGACCGGTTGCGCACCGCGCTGCACGGGTAGGGCAAGCTCGCACGGTGAGTTCCGACGACGTGCAAGCGCGGCTGGACGACCTGGAGCGCCGAGTCGCCGCGCTGGAAGGACGGCCCGCCGCCACCCGGGAACCCAGCGGGGACGTGATCGAGTACGCCGGGAGCCTCAGCGAACCGTTCGAGCTGGCGTGGCAGATCCGCGCCGACCCGGCCCAGGTGCTGGAACTGCCGGACGCGCCGCGCACCGAGGTGCTCGCCGCGCTCGGACATCCGCTGCGGGCGGCGCTGGTGCGCAGGCTCGCCGAATCCGGCCCGGCCACCGGCGCGGAGCTGCAGCAGGCGGCGGGACTCGGCTCGCCAGGGCAGCTGTACCACCACTTGAAGGGGCTGACCGGCTGCGGCCTGGTCGAGCAGGACAAGCGCGGCTCCTACCGGCTGCGCCCGCAGGCCACCGTGCCCGCGCTGGTCCTGCTCACCGCGGCCTCCGACATAGCCGGTCAGCTCCGCGGCTGACCCGCCGGCGGCTCCGCGCCACCGGCGGGCCGTGCCGGGCTCACACCAGCTGCGGCGCGACCTCGGCGGCGACCAGGTCGATGTGGTCGAGGTCGGAGAGGTCCAGGACCTGCAGGTACAGCCGGGAGATCCCGGTCCGCTCCCGCCAGGTGCCGATCTTGTCCACGGCCTCCGCGGGCGTGCCCGCGAGCCCGTTGGCGCGCAGCTCCTCGACGTCCCGGCCGATCGCGGCCGCACGGCGCGCGATCTCCGCGTCGTCCTTGCCGACGCACAGCACCAGCGCCACCGACCGCACGATCTCCGCGGCGTCCCGGCCGATCGCCGCGCACGCCGCCGCGACCCGCTCGTACTGCGCGGCCGCGGTGTCCAGGTCGGTGAAGGGCAGGTTGAACTCGTCGGCGAAGCGGGCCGCCAGCTCCGGGGTGCGCTTCTTGCCCGCACCACCGATGAGCACCGGCGGCCGCGGCCGCTGCGCGGGCTTCGGCAGCCCGGGCGAGTCGGTGAGCTGGTAGTACCGCCCGTCGAAGCTGAAGGTCTCCCCCGCCGGGGTGTCCCACAGCCCGGTGATGATCTCCAGCTGCTCGGCGTAGCGGTCGAAGCGCTCCTTGAGCGCCGGGAACGGGATGCCGTAGGCGGTGTGCTCCTCCTCGTACCAGCCGCTGCCGAGGCCGAACTCCAAGCGCCCACCGGACATCTGGTCGACCTGCGCGGCCGCGATCGCCAGCGGCCCCGGGTGGCGGAACGTGCCCGCCGTCATCAGCGTGCCCAGCCGCACCCGCGAGGTCTCCCGCGCCAGGCCGCCCAGCGTCACCCAGGCATCGGTCGGCCCGGGCTCACCGGACACCGACCCCATCTTGAGGTAGTGGTCCGAGCGGAAGAACGCGTCGTAGCCGGCCGCCTCGGTGGCCGTGGCCACCCGCAGCAGGTCGTCGTAGCTGGCCCCTTGCTGGGGCTCGGTGAAGATGCGGAGTTTGAATGGCTCGATCACGGGTTCGAGGCTAATCCCCGCCGCAGCTCCCGGCGCACGCCGCCACGCGCAGCCCCTGCATCACGGCGTCGACGACCTGGCCGACCTCGGCGCTCGTCCGCTTCGGCTGCGCGGAGCCGGCGATGGTGCTGGCCCCGGCGGACAGCGCGCCGTAGACGACGTGGGCGAGCGCCTCGACCGGCAGCGGGGTGAACTCGCCCGCTTCGACGAGCGCCTGCACCGCTTCCCGGATCACGCCGAACGTGTAGCGCTCCTCGGCCTCCCGCCAGCGCTCCCAGCCCATCACCGCGGGCGCCTCGTGCACGACGATCCGCTGGTAGGAGGGCTCCAGGCAGACCTGGAGGAATTCGCCGAGCCCGGCCTGCACCGTCTCCCAGATGTGGCCGGTGGTGAACAGCACCGCCGACAGCCGCCGCACCACCTGGCTCTCGACGTCCTCGAAGGCGGCCTCGAACAGCGCCTGCTTGCCGTTGAAGTGGTGGTAGAGGGCGCCTTTGGTGACGCGGGCGCGCTTGGCGATCTCGTCGAGCGAGGTGCCCGCGTAGCCCCGCTTGGTGAACAGGACCACCGCCGACTTCACCAGCGCCTGCCGGGTGCTCTCGGTGTTCTCCACGCGCCGGGAACGGGCTGTAGCCATACTCACAATCATATGACATACCCGCGGTATGGCCCTGCTGGTACCTTCGAACGCACATACTCCCGGTATGCCGCACACCCGGAGTACGCCACCGTCCAGCTTGGAGGGACCATGACCTGGAACGACTTCTACCAGCGGCAACACGCCATCC
Organism: Saccharopolyspora sp. NPDC047091; assembly: GCF_040643635.1. NCBI lineage: Bacteria > Bacillati > Actinomycetota > Actinomycetes > Pseudonocardiales > Pseudonocardiaceae > Saccharopolyspora > Saccharopolyspora sp. NPDC047091. The sequence goes on along the minus strand of NZ_JBEYUS010000002.1, from coordinate 12,696 downwards.
GGGCCGTCCTCGACCACGCCGCGCAGCACCCCGCGGCACGCCTCGACCTCGACTCGGTGCCCGCGGCCGCCGCGGTGTTCGCCGACCGCGACGAGCTGCTGCGCGCGCTGCACCACAAGTGGAACCGCGGCCTCACCGGGCGCATCGACGTGGGCGTCGAGGACGCCGACGCCGACCCGCGCGGCGACCGGGTCGAAGCCGTCGGCGAGGCCTGGCGGCGCACCGCTGCCGACAACCCGGTGCTGCGCCGCGTCCTCGACGGGCACGCCGCCGAACCCGCGCTGTCCGGGCTGCGCGAGCAGGAGCAGCGGATGCTCGCCGTCTCCGCCGGACTCGCCGAACCGGACGAGCCCGCCGAGGAGATCGACCGCGTCGGCCAGGCCTTCCTGCGCCTGCTGCGCACCGCACCCGACACCCGCACCGGGCGCCGCCGCGGACCGCTCGCCCAGCTGCGCAAGGTCATCCCCAGCTTCTGAGCAGGCGTCCCGTCAGCGCCCGGCTCCCACCACGGACCGGGCGGCGCGCTGCGGGTGCGGGACCACCACCCGCTCCTGCTCGGTGAGCTCCCGCCGCGCCCGCGCCGACGCGCCGAACCCCCGCACCACGCGGTGCGGGCTCACCTCGTCCCCGTGGACCAGCTCGATCGGCCAGCCCAGCACCCGGACCGACCGCAGCACCAGCACGAACGGCAGCACCACCAGCTCGGCGAGCAGCTCCGCCCCGGACACCACCAGCCAGACGAAGCCCACCAGCAGGAACGGCAGCGCCAGCACCAGCCAGAGCACGTCGTCCAGCGCCCGGTCCGGGAACCACTCCAGCGCATCCGCCACGGACGTCCGCCTGCGCCACAGGAACCAACGCCGCCGCCCGCACCCACCGGCGTCCCGCACCGCCAGCTCCCACCGGCGCACGGAGATCACCACCTCGCGGACCGGGTACCCGGCGGGCGCCGCGTCCAGCGGATCAGCCCGCAACGCGGCCCGCACCCGCGCGGCTTCGGCGTGACCGCCGGTCCGCACCAGCCCGCCGAGGCAGCCCCGCGCCCGCAGCTCCACCCACCACGGCAGCCACCCCGCAGCCCTCGCGAGCAGCGCGAACGGCAGCAGCAGCACGCCCACCAGCAGCTCCACCGCCCAGCACACCAGCAGCGGCACCCCCACCAGCAGCCAGCCCAGCCGCGCCAGCAACGACGCAGGCCCGTCCACCATCCGCGGCCACGACTCCAGCACCGCTCCCGCCCGCACCGCCCGCCGCCACGGGAACCAGCGAACCCCGGCGGACCACCCGCTCATCGACATGAGCGGAGATCTTCCCAGCCCGGTGATCGGATCGTGTCGCATTCGGTCTTTTCCCCACCCGGCACCGCGGGTAAGGGTGGGGACATGGCGCAGTGGACGACTTCCGACGTTCCCGACCAGCACGGCCGCACGGTGCTCATCACCGGCGCGAACTCCGGGCTGGGCCTGCACTGCTCGCAGGTGCTGGCGGCCCGCGGCGCGCGGGTGCTGATGGCCTGCCGCGACCCCGAGCGCGGCCGCGAAGCGCAGCAGCGGGCGAGCGCGGGTGCCGCGGTCGAACCGGAGCTCGTCGAACTCGACCTCGCCGACCTGTCCTCGGTGCGCAAGGCCGCCGACCAGGTGCGGGAGCGCACCGGCGACGAGCTCGACGTGCTGATGAACAACGCGGGCATCATGGGCCCGCCGCTGGGGGCGACGCAGGACGGCTTCGAGCTGCAGATCGGCACCAACCACCTGGGGCACGCGGCGCTGACCTGGCTGCTGATGCCCGCGCTGCGCGACCGGCCCGATCCGCGGGTGGTCACGCTCTCCAGCATCGGCCACCGCGGTGGCTCGCTGGAGCTCGACGACCTGAACTTCCACCGCCGCCGCTACTCGCCCAGCCGCGCCTACGCGCAGTCGAAGCTGGCGAACCTGCTGTTCGGCTTCGAGCTCGACCGCCGCGCCCGGCGGTCCGGGATGGCGCTGCGCAGCGTCCTCGCCCACCCCGGGATGAGCAGCACCGAGCTGGCGCTCAACTCGCTGCGCGCCCGCAGCCTGTCCGGCCGGATCACCGGGATCGCCCGGAAGATCAACGACCTCATCACGCAGTCCACCGAGCAGGGCGCGCTGCCGCAGCTCTACGCCGCCACCGCACCCGGTGCGACCAGCGGCAGCTACTACGGGCCGAACGGGTTCGCCGAGATCCGCGGCTACCCGACCCGCGCCAAGACCAGCACCGCCGCCCGCGACGCCGACACCGCGCGGCGGCTGTGGGAACTCACCGAGGAGCTCACCGGCGTCACCGCGGACCCCGCCTGAACCGGGTGTGGTGTAGGGATCACCACGTCGCGCCCGTCGCGGTTTCGGGATGAACCGGCCGGGGGCGTAGCCTGAACGCGTGACTGCGGCGCCAGAGGGGCGGAAGTTGTTGCGTCTTGAAGTGCGCAACAGCCAGACGCCCATCGAGAAGAAGCCATCGTGGATCAAGACCCGTGCTCGGATGGGCCCCGAGTACCAGGAGCTCAAGGGTCTGGTTCGCCGGGAAGGCCTGCACACCGTCTGCGAGGAGGCGGGCTGCCCCAACATCTTCGAATGCTGGGAGGACCGGGAGGCCACCTTCCTCATCGGCGGTGACCAGTGCACCCGCCGCTGCGACTTCTGCCAGATCGACACCGGCAAGCCCGCCGAGCTCGACACCACCGAGCCGCGCAAGGTCGCCGAGTCGGTGCAGGCGATGGGCCTGCGCTACTCCACGGTCACCGGTGTCGCGCGGGACGACCTGCCCGACGGCGGGGCCTGGCTGTACGCCGAGACGGTCCGCCAGATCCACGACCTGAACCCGGGCACCGGTGTCGAGCTGCTCATCCCGGACTTCAACGCCGAGCCGGACCAGCTCGCCGAGGTCTTCGGGTCCCGCCCGGAGGTGCTCGCGCACAACCTGGAGACGGTGCCCAGCGTGTTCAAGCGGATGCGCCCCGCGTTCCGCTACGACCGCTCGCTGAAGGTGCTCAGCGAGGCCCGCGCGGCCGGTCTCGTCACCAAGTCCAACCTCATCCTCGGCATGGGCGAGACCCCCGAGGAGGTGCGCCCCGCGCTGCAGGACCTGCACGACGCGGGTTGCGACATCATCACGATCACCCAGTACCTGCGGCCCAGCCCGCGCCACCACCCGGTGGACCGCTGGGTGAAGCCGGAGGAGTTCGTCGAGCACACGCAGGCCGCCGAGGAGATCGGCTTCCCCGGGGTGATGGCGGGTCCGCTGGTCCGCTCCAGCTACCGCGCGGGCCGGCTGTACGCCAAGGCCACCCAGCACCGGGGCATGCCGCTGCCGGACAACCTCGCGCACCTCGCGAAGGCGCAGCCCGCGGCGCAGGAGGCCAGCAGCCTGCTCGCCCGCTGACGACCCCGCTGAACTGGTATTTCACCGCCCGTCGCGCACCTCGCGCGGCGGGCGGTCCGCGTTTCCGCGGGCCAGGGCCACCGTGCTGGGGCTCCCGTGGACCGCCGCCGTATCCTGAACGGCATGGCCAACCAGGACAAGGCAGCCAAGAAGGCGGCGAAGAAGGAACGGCGCGCGGCCTTCCGCGGGCGCGTCGGGCAGATCTGGCAGGCGTTCCAGATGCAGCGCCGCGAGGACAAGCTGCTGCTGCCGCTGATGATCGGCATCATCCTGGTCGTGGCCGTCGCGGTCTTCTTCATCGGCATGATCTGGAACCTGCACTGGGCGTTCCTGCCGGTGGGCATCGCGCTGGGCCTGCTCGGCGCGGTGATCCTGTTCGGCCGCCGGGTGCAGGCGACGGTGTACCGCAAGGCCGACGGGCAGCCCGGCGCGGCCGGGTGGGCGCTGGAGAACCTGCGCGGGAACTGGCGGCTCACCCAGGCGGTGTCCGGGACCGCGCAGCTCGACGCGGTGCACCGGCTGATCGGCCGCCCCGGCATCGTGCTGGTCGGCGAGGGCTCGCCGCACCGGGTGAAGTCGCTGATCTCGCAGGAGAAGAAGCGGGTCGCCCGGGTCGTCGGCGAAACCCCGATCTACGAGGTCCTCATCGGCAGCGAGGAGGGCCAGGTGCCGCTGAGCAAGCTGCAGACGCACCTGATGAAGCTGCCCCGCAACATCAACGCCGGTCAGGTCGACTCGCTGGAGAACCGGCTGTCCGCGCTGGCCAGCCGCGGCAACGCGATGCCGAAGGGCCCGATGCCGCAGGGCGCCAAGATGCGCAACGTCCAGCGGGCCATGCGCCGCCGCTGAGCCGTACCGACTTCGACGCGGATCCGCCGGGTGCGTCCCGGCGGGTCCGCGTCTTCGTTCGCGCCCCGTCCGCCGCGCACGTGCGGCCCGAACTCCGTGCGGCGGGCGTGCCGGGAACGGCAGCTCGTCGTCACGACGCGGGATCCAGCGCGGGCGCGAGTGCGGGTAGCGGTACGGCAGGCCGAGCCCGTTGAAGACCTCCGGGATCCCGCGCGGGCGCCGTACCGGTCCGGCGCACCGATGACAACGCACTTCCGGCCTGCGAAGGCGCCTTCCCGCTGGCGATCCCCGAACCCCGGTCTCGCCGTGCACCGACCCCGCGCGACGTTTCAGGCGGGCACGCGGTCGATCCGGCCGTTCCCGCCGACGCGGGCGCGAGGGGACCCGCTGGAACCGCTCGGGGAGAACGTCAGCCCCGCGACGAACCGGCGTCCCAGCGCTCCCGGATCACCGTCCGGTGAGCCCCGGCTCCGGTTCAGCGGCGGACGACCACGGTGCCGGTGAGACGGTCCAGCCAGGAGCGGCCGTCACCGTTGCGGATGATCGCGGGCACCAGCAGCCCGGTCATCGCGCAGCGCACCACCGCCCGCCACAGGCCCACCGCACCCGGTCGTTCCACCCGCGCCACCCAGATGCCGGTGAGCAGCATCCCGGGCGTGAACCCGAAGAACGCCACCGGGATCACGGTGATCGCGAACCAGGCCACCAGGCTCCAGTTCCCCGGCAGCGCGGGCGCGGTGAACAGCTGCGCCACGAGCGCGGCGAGCACGATGTCGATGAGGAATCCGAGCAGCCGGCGACCACCGGTGGCGACGGAGCCCTGCCCGTTCTCCGGCAGGCCCATCCGTTCGCCGCGCCACCGCTGCTGCGGGTCGCGGCCGAAGAGGCCGCCGAGGCCCTGCGGCTCGCCTGCGGCGTCGTCCTGGCTGCTCATCTCGGACCGCGATCCCGTCGATTCACCCACGCCCCCAGACTACGACCCGCGCACCGCAGCACGGCCGACCGGCGCCGGAACGGCCTGATCAACCGCCTTCCGCAACCGCTCTCACCCGTTCAGGCGGTCGTTAACGTCCGCGAAACATCGAGGTGATGGCCGGGCAACACCCGTGACATAACGTTGGCCACGAGCCGGTGAGCTCGGAGCACGCGCGCCGGTGAGCAGTCAATCAGTGCGTGAAGGAGCCATCGAGGGTGTTCAAGAATCCAGACGAGGTCCTGCGCTTCATCTCCGATGAGGACGTGAAGTACGTCGATGTCCGGTTCTGCGACCTGCCGGGTGTCATGCAGCACTTCACGGTGCCCGCCTCGGCGTTCGACCAGGACTCCTTCACCGAAGGGCTGGCCTTCGACGGCTCCTCGGTCCGAGGGTTCCAGTCGATCCACGAGTCGGACATGCTGCTGCTGCCGGACCCGTACACCGCGCGCATCGACCCGTACCGCGTCCAGAAGACGCTCATCCTGAACTTCTTCGTGCACGACCCGTTCACGCTGGAGCCCTACAGCCGCGACCCGCGCAACATCGCGCGCAAGGCCGAGCAGTACCTGGCCGAGTCCGGCATCGCCGACACCGTCTTCTTCGGCGCCGAAGCCGAGTTCTACATCTTCGACTCGGTCCGCTTCGGCGAGGGCCCGAACCGCAGCTTCGCCGAGGTCGACTCCGTCGAGGGCTGGTGGAACACCGAGCGCGACGAAGAGGGCGGCAACAAGGGCTACAAGACCCGGATGAAGGGCGGCTACTTCCCGGTCCCGCCCTACGACCACTTCGCGGACCTGCGCGACAAGATCTCCACCGAGCTGAGCGACGCCGGGTTCACCATCGAGCGCGCCCACCACGAGGTCGGCACCGGTGGCCAGACGGAGATCAACTACAAGTTCAACACGATGCTGCACGCCGCGGACGACCTGCAGCTGTTCAAGTACATCGTGAAGAACACCGCTGCGGAGGACGGCCGCACCGTCACCTTCATGCCGAAGCCGCTGTTCGGCGACAACGGTTCCGGCATGCACAGCCACATGTCGCTGTGGAAGGACGGCTCGCCGCTGTTCTACGACGAGTCCGGCTACGGCGGGCTGTCGGACATGGCGCGGCACTACATCGGCGGCATCCTGCACCACGCCCCGAGCCTGCTGGCCTTCACCAACCCGACGATCAACTCGTACCACCGGCTGGTGCCGGGCTACGAGGCGCCGGTGAACCTGGTGTACTCGCAGCGCAACCGCTCCGCCTGCATGCGGATCCCGATCACCGGCAGCAACCCGAAGGCCAAGCGCGTCGAGTTCCGCTGCCCGGACCCGTCGGGCAACCCGTACCTGGCGTTCGCGGCGATGATGATGGCCGGCCTGGACGGCATCAAGAACAAGATCGAGCCGCCGGAGCCGATCGACAAGGACCTCTACGAGCTGCCGCCCGAGGAGGCCAAGAACGTCCCGCAGGTGCCGGACAGCCTGGAGAAGGTCATCGACCGGCTCGAAGAGGACCACGACTACCTGCTCGAGGGCGGCGTGTTCACCTCGGACCTGATCGAGACCTGGATCCGGCTCAAGCGCGAGAACGAGATCGACCCGGTCCGGCTGCGGCCGCACCCGCACGAGTTCGCGCTGTACTACGACGTGTGATCCGAGCGCTCCGCGCGAAGCGGGCCGGCCGGGACGTGCTCCCGACCGGCCCGCTTTCCCGTGCGGGGGCTCAGGTGCCGTTCCACGGCGCCAGCGGGCTGCCGGTGGCGCCGGGGCGGAAGCGGAACAGGGCTCCCGCATACGGGTCGCCGACCAGCGCGCGCTCGTCGTAGCCGGAGCACGCCGAGGTCACGTACATCTCGTCCAGCCTGCGCCCGCCGAACACGAGGCCGGTGACCCGGCGCGTGGGCGCCCACAGGACGGTTTCCAGGTCGCCGCCGGGGCTGTACCGGTGGATGCGGCCGCTGCCGCGCATGGCGACCCACGCACCGCCTTCGTTGTCCATCGCCAGCCCGTCGGGATGGCCTTCGGATTCGGCGCACACGATCCAGCGCCTGCCGCGGCCCGCCCGGCCGCGCTCCACGTCGTAGTCGAACGCCCAGATGACCCGCGGCACCGTGTCGATCACGTACATGGTGGCGCCGTCCGGGCTCCAGCCGATGCCACCGGAGAGGGTCAGCCCGTCGACCAGCACGCGGGCGCGGGTGCCGTCGAGGACGTACAGCGCGCTGCGCTTGGCCTCCCGGCTGTGGGTGAGGGTGCCCGCGACGAACCGGCCGGCCGGGTCGCAGGCGCCACCGCTCATCCGGTCGCCCGCCTGCACGCCGGTGATGGGTTCCAGCGCGGCGCGTCCCGGGAACAACCGGGCGAACCCTCGATCGGCGGCGGCGATGAGCTGTCCGTTGCGGGTCGCGCCCAGCGAGGTGACCACGCCTGGCAGCACCTGCACCTCGTCCGCATCGGAATCGCGGTGGTAGGTGTGCAGTTCTCTGCGCAGCACGTCCACCCAGTACAGGCAATTCAGCGTCGACATCCACATCGGCCCGGCACCGCACAGCGCCTGCCGATCGACGAGTAATTCAAAGTCCTCGGACACCATGCACTCCTATTCGGACCCACCCGGACGCCGGTCGTGCGCGCACCGTTCGCGGTGCGAGAAGGTTACCGTCACGATAGCGGCAGGCAGACCTCCGAATGGGCTGTTCCCACGAAACTCGAGCACTCTCGGCGCACTCCCGCAATCGTCCGAATTGGACGTTCGGACGCGGTTTCACGAGTGGATCGGTTCCGCTTTCCGCTGCGCAGCGGCAGGACATCGACGCAGGCGAGCGCCCTCTAATCCGCAGCGGACGATGATCTCGCGGTGCACCGTGCACATTCTCACAGCCCTGCGCGGGCAACCTTCGGACAATTCCAACCGGTGCATTTGCACGTGCAGAAACACGTGTGCCCAGACGCCCCCGAGTTCGCATTCCCGCGGAGACCGCACAGCACCGATACCACCGACCGATGCGGTTCCGGAGAATAATCCTCGAATGCGGCGGGAGTTCCCGGGAGCCGGATACCACCCGCACTCCCGGTGGCATATTCCATTCGTTGTGCTCCACTCGGCCGCACCCGCCACTCCGGCAGCACCGATGCACGCATCCGAACAGCGGAGACCGCACGCGGAATCACCGGAACCGACCGGCGCCGATGTCCCGCGCGGCACCACCGCGATGGCACCGGTACCACCCGGGGCGGCCCGCCCTCGCGGGGTAATCCTCGAACAGTCCGGTCGCGGTACCGAGCGGATCAGTCCTCGTAGAACACCCGCTCCACGACCGCGCGGGCCCGCCGCGTCACCCGCAGGTAGTCGTCGAGCACCTCGCCGGTGTCCACGTCCGCCGAATAGCCGAGCGCCGCGGCCACCGCCGTCAGCTCCCGCACCTGCTTCGGCAACTGGTCACCGGGCTTGCCGCGCACCAGCATCACCGCGTTGCGGGACCGCATCGCCAACGTCCACGCCTCCCCGAGCTCCACGGCGTCCTGCTCGTCCAGCACGCCCGCCTCGACCGCGGCCGCCAGGCCCCGCATCGTCGAGGTGCCCCGCAGCCCCTCGTGCTCGTGTGCGTGGCGCAGCTGCAGCAGCTGCAAGGTCCACTCGACGTCGGCGAGCCCGCCGCGGCCCAGCTTCGTGTGCGTCGCCGGGTCCGCGCCGCGCGGCAGCCGCTCCGAATCCACCCGTGCCTTGATGCGGCGGATCTCCCGCACCTTCGCATCGTCCAGCCCGCCCGCCGGGTAGCGGACCGGGGCGATCGCGGCGCAGAACCGCTCCCCCAGTTCGACGTCCCCGGCCACCGGGCGGGCGCGCAGCAGCGCCTGCGCCTCCCACGCCTCGCCCCACCGCCGGTAGTAGTTCAGGTAGGACTCGACGGTCCGCACCAGCGGCCCGCTGCGGCCCTCCGGACGCAGGTCCACGTCCACTTCCAGCGGCGGGTCCTGGCTCGGCGCACCCAGCATCTTGCGCACCTGCTCCACCACCGACGTCGCGAACCGGACCGCCGTGGACTCCTCCACCCCCGGCACCGGCTCGCACACGAACAGCACATCGGCGTCCGAGCCGTAGCCGAGCTCCGCGCCGCCGAGCCGACCCATGCCGATCACCGCGAGCCGCGCGGACACCGCCTGCCACTCCGGCCGGGCCGCCACGTCCCGCACCGAGGTGTCCAGCGCCGCCTCCAGCACCGCCGCCCACACGCTCGACAGCGACCGGAACACCTCGGCAGGCGGGAGCAGCCCCAGCAGATCGGCGCACGCGATCCGCAGCAGCTCGTGCCGGCGCAACGACCGCGCCGCCGACACCGCCCGGCTCGGCTCGGCGTGCCGGGCGACGGCACTGCGCAACGAGGTGGCCACTTCCTTCGGGTCCCGCTCGGCCAACGCCGGGGTGTCCGACAGCAGCCGCAGCACCTCCGGCGCCCGCACCAGCAGTTCCGGCACCAGCTTCGAGGTGCCGAGCAGCTGCGCCAGCCGCTCCGCCACCACCCCCTCGTCCCGCAGCAACCGCAGGTACCAGGGCGTTTCCGCCAGCGCCTCGGACACCTTCCGGTAGGCCAGCAGACCGCCGTCCGGATCCGGGGTGTTCGCCAGCAGGTCCAGCAGCATCGGCAGCAGCGCACCCTGGATGTGCGCCCGCCGCGACACGCCCGCGGTCAACGTCTCGATGTGCTTCAGCGCGCCTTCCGGCGAGGTGTAGCCCAGCGCGGCCAGTCGCTGCACGGCCGCGCCCGTCGTGAGGCGCAGCGCGTCCGTCGGGACCTTGGCCACCGCCTCCAGCAGCGGGCGGTAGAACAGCTTCTCGTGCAGCCTGCGCACCCGGTTGCTGTGCCTGCGGTACTCGGCGACCAGCACCTCTCCCGCGCTGCGCCTGCCGCTGGAGCGCAGCCCGGTGGACCGCGCCAGCACGTGCAGCTCGTCCTTGTCGTCCAGTTCCGGCAGCAGGTGGGTGCGGCGGAGCCGCCGCAGCTGCACCCGGTGTTCCAGGGTGCGCAGGAACCGGTACGACTCGACCAGGTCGGCAGCGTCGGCGCGCGCCACGTAACCGCCTTCACCGAGAGAACGCAACGCGTCCACCGTGATCGGGCTGCGCAGCTCCTCGTCGCTACGCCCGTGCACCATCTGCAGCAGTTGCACCGCGAACTCCACGTCGCGCAGCCCGCCGGGGCCCAACTTCAACTCCCGATCGGACAGCTCGGCGGGCACGTGCCGCTCCACCCGGCGGCGCATGGAGCGCACGTCGGGCACGAAGTCCTCGCGTTCCGCGGCCGTCCACACCTGCGGCCACACCGCGTCCACGTACTGCCTGCCCAGCTCCGCGTTCCCCGCGACCGGGCGCGCCTTCAGCAGCGCCTGGAACTCCCAGGTGCGCGCCCACCTGCGGTAGTAGCTGCGGTAGCCGTCGAGGGTGCGCACCAGTGCGCCCGCTTTGCCCTCCGGGCGCAGCGCCGCGTCCACCTCGAAGAACGCCGCCCCCGCGACGCGCATCAGCATGCTGGCGAGCTTCGTCGCTCCCGGCAGCGCGTCTTCCGATTCGGCGACGAACACGACGTCCACGTCGCTGACGTAGTTCAGCTCCCGGCCGCCGGTCTTGCCCATCGCGATCACCGCGAGGTCCTCGGCGCTGTCCCCGCCTTCCCGGCCGGACAGCTCCGCCGCGCCCACCACCAGCGCGGTGCGCAGCGCGGCCACCGCCAGGTCGGAGAGCCGGGCCGCGACGTCCTCGAAGGACTCGACGGGGAGTTCCGGCTCCACCACCGGCGCCAGGTCCGCCGCCGCGACCTCCAACAACAGGCCCCGGTACGCCCCGCGCAACGCGCTCACCGCGTCGGTGCCGGTCAGCGTCGTCCCGTCCGGTTCCCGGACCGAGGCCAGCAGTTCCTCGGTGAACGCGGCGACGTCCGGCTCGCGCTCCTGCGGTTTCGGCCGCAGCCTGCGCCAATCCAGCGGATGCGCCACCAGGTGGTCGGCGAAAGCGCTCGACGAGCCGAGCACGCCGATCAGGCCGCCCCGCAGCGCGGAGTCCGACAGCAGCTCCTTCGCCAACTCCGCCCAGCCGGTTCCCGCCGCCTCCCGCAGCCGGTCCACCGCCAGCAGCGCCAGGTCCGGATCGGGGGCCCGGGACAGCGCGGCGACCACGGGTTCGTCCGCAGGCCCCGCGTCCGACCACCATCCCGCCGCTCGCAGCTGTTGTTCCGCCCGGACGGCATCGCTGAAGCCGTACCGCGCGGGGGAAGGAGCCGAACCGGAACGGGACGAATTGCCGTTGGCCATGCTCCGCACCGTAGTCCGACGCGTTCACCCCACCACAGGCGACCGGAACGGCCTCACGCCATCGGCAGCGTCCGAGTTCCGCGGCGCTGCTCCGCCGGAGTCGCGGCCAATCGGACGAAACGCCCGGCGACGGGCTCCCAGGTCTCGGCGAGTTCCGCGTGGAACTGCTCCAGGTGCTCCCGTTCCAGCTGCCCAGGACGGGCGAGCGCCGCGGTCTCCGGCATGGAGCGCGCCCAGTCCAGCACGATGTCCGGCGTGGTCTCGATGTGGAACTGCAACCCGTAAGCGCACACCCCCACCCGGAACGCCTGGTTTTCGCAGGCGGGAGACGCCGCGAGCAGCTGCGCCGTGGGAGGCAGCCGGGTCACCTCGTCGTTGTGGAACTGGATCACGTCCGGGGTCAGCGGGAGCGGTCCCAGCAGCGGATCCTCGACCGCGGCGTCCCGCTTCGCGACCAGCGAGGTGCCCACCTCCGGGCCTCTCCGGATGGGCGCCACCCGACCGCCGGTCGCGGCGGCGAGCAACTGGGAGCCCAAGCACACGCCCAGCACCGGCAGCTGCCTGCTCACCGCCGAGCTCAGCAGGGCCCGCACGTCCGCCAGCCACGGGTGCTCGGAATCCTCGAGCGCCCCCATCTCGCCGCCCATCACGACCAGCGCCGCGTACTCGTCCAGCGCCTCCCGCCCGGGGATCTGCGGTGGCCGCACCACGTCCAGTTCCGCGCCGGCCTCCGACAACCACTCACCGAGCCGCCCCACCGGGGCGATCGCCGAGGGCTCCACGACCAGCATCCGCACGCGCTCCATGCCCGCAGACTACGAGATGTCCGGCACGACGCAGCGCTGCGTTCCACTATCGATGACCACCCGGCCCGACCCGGCTCAACCTGGTTCTGGAGTGGTGTGGTGCCGGTGTGAGTGGTGCGGGGTCGAGTGGTGCGGGTTTGAGCGAAGTCCGGGTTTGAGCGGTGCCGGCTCGAGCAGCCCCGCACAGGTACCGGCATGCAAGGTCCGGGCATGCGAGGTGCGGGCATGCGAAAGGGCCCGACCGCCCCGCCGGTTCCGGCACACCACCGTGCCGCCCGAGGAACGATCAGGCCCTGGAAATGCAGGAACGCCCCGGAACCAGGTTCCGGGGCGTTCCCCTCTTACACGAGTATTGTCGGCGGTGTCCTACTCT